>JBBRJI010000288.1:0-7144 GCA_038219625.1 Pirellulales bacterium
CCACCTTTCAAGATCGAACCGCTGATGCTGTTGGCGTCGAGACCATGTCGCGTTTCCAAGTACGACGGAAAGTAGGTGATGTTGAAGTACCAAGAGAAGCTCGCGCAGGCATACATCAGTCCAAGCAACCATGTGCTTCGATTCGCGAAAAGCAGTTTCCATGGAAGCGCATGGACTTCCTTGGTCGCAAGGGGAGCGGGATGCGAAGTCGCATCCGGCGGGTGGTCTTTAAAACGTCTTGCAAATGCAAAACACCACACCAGACCAATGCAACCAAAAAGCACGAACGCACCTCGCCACGAAAGGAGTGGTGTCGTGTACGTAGACCCAACCACCAAAAGCGTCCAAATCAATGGTGTTATTCCACCCATGAATCGGCCAGACATCCAGATCCAACCTTTCGCGCGCCCGCGTTCCTCGTATGGAAACCAGTTGGCAACGACGCGAGCCAAATTTGGATAAGCGCCTGCTTCGCCTATTCCAAACAGGAACCGAACGAGGCACAACAGACCAAGTCCACCAAAGGTAAATGCGCCGATTTTCAGTCCAACCATGCCCGTCAATGCCGTAAAGATGGACCAGCCAATCACAATACGTAGCAGGGTTCGTCGAGGACCAAATGCGTCTCCCAACCAACCGCTCGGAACTTCAAAAGTTGCATAGGCAATGGAAAACGCCGTGAAAGCCCATTTGAGATCGCTAATGTCCTTTAGCCCCAGGTCTCGGATGAGGAACGGTACTGCTGCACCAAAGCAAACGCGGTCCAAGTACGTAATCATCGAAAGCGTGCAGGCAAACGCCAGCACCTCCAGACGACCCAATGGACGCTTGACTCGTGTTCCTGACGCTTGCATGGAAAGTTGCGCTTTGCTGTTTTAGGCTAGAGAATTTACAAAACACGAGCCAATTGGCGCGATGGACCGTAGCAGAGGTCGTGAGACCTCCCCACCACACGTCCGTTGACGATGTTTCTCAGTGGTATTCCAAGCAACACATTGCGACAGGCTTGGGAGCCTTTGATTCGCATGTCCGCAACATGATCGCATCGGCCTGTTCAATTCGGCCCATCAGTTCTCTTTCACGATGGGCGTCCAATGCTGTCACATCGGCGATATCCCCTATAATTTGTTGTTCTGTTTTCAGTGAATCGGTAATGAAGTCGGAAATAACAACCTGGAATCGGGAGGAAGCCATCGAGTTAGGATCTCTGCCGGGAGGAATTCGGAACAGGGAAAAGAGCGGGTATAGTTTAGCATAGTCGGACGCTTGCGAATCTCCCCTCGTTTCAATGGAACTAAACTCATGGCACTTCCTCATTCTGATTTGCTCAAACTCAAACGATGGAATACGCCGACCATCACCGATGGTGCGATTCGCGACTTGGATGAAATGACTAACGCAGGCTTTAAATTCCGGCAAGCAGCCCAAAAGAAGTTCGATCGTAAAGGGGAATGGTAACCAACCTTCACGTCGATCCAGGCCGTATGCTTGTTCGTATCTCATTTAGAATTAAACTCTATTCTTAGGCGACCGGAAGAATGAATCAGGTGCGACCTACCTTAGGTCACTCTTGCCGAGAGTGACCTTCCAGAGTTGACACGGCTTGAAAATGCTTCACAGCGTTGCTCCCTCGGGGAGGGTGGTTAATTGGGATTTTGGCGGCGATCATCGAGAAGTGTCATTTTTCACACGATTAAGCTATAGTGCGGTTTGAGAATTCGCTACATGATAAAGAAAACGCTCCGAAATCGACGTCGCTTGCGATTTGAGACTCTCGAGGAACGACGACTATTAGCCACGTACGTTGTTTCCAACACGGCAGATTCAGGGACAGGTTCACTGCGACAAGCAATCTTGGATTCCAACGCTTCGCCGGCGCGTGATACGATTGCATTTTCAATCGCAAGTATATCGAAGTCGATTGAAGCGAAGTCTAGCCTACCTCCTATCACTGATCCTGTCACCATCGATGCAACGACACAGCCGGGATATGCCGGAACTCCTATTGTCGAACTAAGCGGAAAACAGCTTTCAAACGGGGAGTACGGTCTGTTCTTAAAAGCCGGACTCAGCGAAGTACGGGGCGTGGTCATCAATCAGTTTCCAGGATTCGGCATCCATATTGAGGGACCCGGTCAGAATCGCATTGAGTCGAATTATGTTGGCACGGATTTGTCTGGTCAAATCGCCAAAGGGAACGGGCTATCTGGGATACAGGTCCTAGACTCGGACAACAATCGAATTGGTGGTCCCGGAGTTGGAAATCTAACCTCTGGAAATGGTTGGGATGGCGTTCGCATTTGGGGGAGTTTGTCCCATTCCAATTGGATCCAAGGCAATCGCATCGGAACCGACGCCAATGGGCTCTCTGCAGTTCCCAATCTGCTCGTGGGATTGGTTTTAGCTGGTTCATCCACGATGTCAGCGAACGCAACGTGATCGCGGGGAACGTCAAATCGGGTATCCGCGTTTTCAGCGGCTCAGAAAGTCAAATCGCCGGAAATTGGATTGGGATTGGCGTCGACGGGATTGGAAAACTTCCCAATGGGAACGAAGGCATCCTGGTGGATGGAGCATCATGGAAGACGGTAATCGGTTCAGGACTGACAACATTGTTACCTGAGGCCGCTAAGAACGTGGTCAGCGGCAACGGCAAGTTTGGAATCGCTGTCTATGAAAGCAATTTCACCCGGATCGCAAGCAACTTTGTTGGCATCGCGCCAGACGGACTGACAGCGGTTCCCAATGCCCTGGATGGTTTACTTGTAACGGGTGGCTTCCGCACTCTGATTGGCACAGACGGCGATGGGAAATCGGATCTTCTTGAAGGCAACGTCATATCGGGCAATACCAAAAACGGCATCTGGCTGTCAAACGCCGACGGCAGTCGCGTTGCAGGCAATCTTCTTGGACTCCGCCGACGGCGCTCGAGCCGTGGCCAACAACCACTCTGGCATTTGGATCGCCCAAGGATCTCAATTCAATCAAATCGAACGAAACATCATTTCAGGAAATAAGCTTCAAGGCGTTTCGATCGGCGGCTTTCAATCCGACAACAACCAAGTTTCTGGAAACTACATCGGTACCGATGCCGCTGGGTTGGTACCAATTCCAAATCGACAAAGTGGTGTGTTGCTTTACGATCAAGCATCTAGGAATATCATCGGCGGATCGACGCCGGCGGGACGCAATGTCGTTAGTGGCAATATCGGATGGGGAGTCGACATCAAAACAAACGCGAACGCGAATTCCATAGTCGGCAACTGGATAGGCCCGGTAGGTGATGGCCTCCACTCCCTTGGAAATTCCGAAGGTGGCATCCGCATCCTCGAAGCGAGCAACAACAGGATCGGCGACGGAACCGCCGAAGCATCAAACAGCATTATCGGGAACGGACCAGTCGGAATCCAAGTGACCCACATGCTCTCAACTGGCAATTCTTTTGCGCGGAATGCAATTGCGAATCATTCGACGATCGAGATAGACCTTAGCGGGGACGGACCAACGCCCAATGATGCTAACGATCAAGATTCTGGACCTAACCAACTTCAGAATTATCCAACCATCGACTTCGTGGCCAACTCAAGCAGTCGTGTGCAGATTTCTGGCGTGTTGGAAAGTACTGCAAACACACTATTTCAAGTGGATCTGTACAGTGAAGTCCCTGGCGTTTTTGGCCGTATCTTTTTGGGAACTTTTCCGGTCCTAACGAATAGCAGTGGTTCCTCGTCATGGAGATACGAACTGTACTCCGCACTCCCAACCAATGCAAAAATCTATGCAACAGCTAGAAATGCCGGTACAATTGCAACGAACACTAACTCCTCAAACCCGAAAACCCAAATGCTTCGCAGCCAATTGATCCATCCTGCCATTTCGCGAATCTTAGCCGAGGCGGGGCACCACGCAACCATCCTGATCGCCGACGGAAACTACCCAGCCTCCAGCAAGCGGGGGCCCAGAAGCGAACTCGTGTCCCTAAATTTGATGCCCGGACTAGTCACTTGCAATCAAGTTCTCGAAGCCATCCTCTCTGCGATTTCCGTCGAAGCGATTCAAACGATGATGACGGAGACAAGTGGCCCCTATGCGTTGGATGGTGTCCCGCCCGTTTGGGCAGACTATCGCGAAACCATTCGCAAAGCCGATATCAATGTAGCGCTAGAGCCGATCGAGAAATGGGAGTTCTACAATCGAGTCTCGACTGTGGATCATGTCTTAACGGTGCAAACCGGCGATACGCAGCGTTACGCAAACATATTGCTCACCGTTGGTGTACGAATGTTCTAGAAATCGTTTAACCGTTAGCCGTAGGCGTACGTAAATGGTATCGAGTACGCCTTCGGCTGACTGTTAAACACTGTTAAACAAATAATTGAACGGTATTGCTGTTAAACGCTGTGAAACGAATAATATCACAGTTTTCACAGATAAAGCGTGCGGCAGATTCTACCGCAATCCGTGGTTCCCAATCGAAACGCAACTTAACCAATTCTCCATTTCCCTGAGCACATTTTCTTGGTCAGGCTCGTTAAAGATCTCGTGTGCCATGTGTTCGTACTCTTTCGCACGCATCAAAGCGGCAGGCAAATTCGCCGCCAACTGACGACTCCCCGATGGACTGACGCATCGGTCGGGCCCGGAATACATCAGTAATGTAGGGATTGTCCAATGGCCTGCCCGTTGGCGAATGACTTCACTACTGTTCAGCATGAAGCGTGTCAGGCGGCCAGTCACCCGATCATGCACCAGCCGATCGTTCCTGTACGCCTGTACGACCAACGGGTCTGTACTGATCCAATTTGGGTTCAAGCCGTTGCACACCGCAAAATCAGGTGTGAACAGGCCGACTGTTTTCAGCAGAACTTTCTGAATACCGGTAAGTGGGATTTTTAAGGCAGGAGACGATAGCAGGCACAGATCGATTGGGCGTCGCCACGCCACGTTTTCAACCGGGTTTGCATGCGCCGCTGCGAATCGAGCCACAATTAGGCCACCCAAGCTATGCCCCAAGACGGCCCAACTAGGGTGCGGGCATGCAGCTTTCACGGCATCAATCACGACCGCCAAATCGAACAGCAGATCGTCGTCGTGTTTTAACGCTCCTCGAACCCCATCCGAACGTCCGTGGCCTCGCTGATCGTAGCCTGCAACGGCCCAGCCTACGCGATTGAGGTACTGGGCGACGTGCTCGTATCGCCCAATGTGCTCGCCAAGTCCATGAACGATCAACATCACACCGCTTGGGATTTGACCTTTGGGTAATGGCCAGTGCTTGAGAGCAAGTTTCAAGCCATCGCGAGTCGTTACTTTGTCCGGTAGTGAGCTGCCACTGCTGGTCATATTGTGTTGGGAAAAACGTACCTGCTGTTCTGAGAATCACGGCACGGAGTGCCGTGCTACACTATAACCACTGATGCGGTTGGCGACAAAAGACATACAGTCACCACCGATTCTCGATCGATGTTGGAACCCGTGTTGTCCAGATTCCTGCATCTGGTTTTAAGGCTTTTGCCGGGAATCTCTGAGTTCGAACCAGTTGTAGCGTTCAACGGAAACCTCGCTTATACTGGCGTGAGCTTCTGGCTGCCTGTCGCATGGATCGCACTACGACGTTAATACGCGAAACACACCTTCTTCGGTCATCCAATGAATATCGATAATCGGCTCTCACGTTTTGTAACTCTCAGAAACAAACGCATACGACAGAAAGCAACTCGCCGATTGCTTCGCATCGAACTACTTGAAGATCGGCGAGTCTTGGATGGCGATGCACTGGGAATTCAATCGCAGTTGCCATTCAACACTCGCTATATAACTTCGCAGCAGTTGTCTTCGGTGCAATTGCTTCAATCGGTCAATAACGTGTTTACTGCCTCCGTGCAGAACTCGCCCGACTTGGTCCGCTTCAGCGTCGGTGGCGTCGCACCGCAAGATGACATTACACCCGGTGATGGATGGACGGCGGAATTCGATATGTCGAAACTCAATTCGACAGTCAATACCATCCAAGTCCAAACGTTCAAGCGAAATGCAACCACGAACCAGTTGTACCTCACCGGTACCGTATTGCAGTCCCTCAACTTGACTCCCGTTCCTGCTTGGATGAGATCGGACGGAGTCGAATTCGTAGGAACATTCTCCACTACCACTGGATATGGGTTCAACGTAACCGTCCCGCAGTTCGATCAGAGTTGGCAAACACCGGATACGTGGAAGTTCCAGGTGGGTGGCTTCAACATCATCGATGTTTCTAAGCTCAAGTCCCAGATCAAACTGGATTCTAAGTTTACCTTCCAGTCTTCGCTGGTGGGTGCCGTGACTCCGGTCGGTGCTACGAGTAGCGAACTGAGCGTCTCCGTCTTGGGCCACGAAATATTCCGTGACGTTTCGGCAAATTCTTCGACCGCAACGATCACAATTCCGACCCAAAGTCTTTCTAACGTCACGTACGAGGGGATGATTCGTCGCGTCATCGAGCGCAATCTGTTGGTCCGAGACAACCTGACTCTGGGAGGCTCACTCGACACGATCAGTATTTATCCTGACATCGAATTTAAATGGAAACAGCCTTTCGCTTCATTGACGTTTCCCGTCATTCCTGAGATCCCTATTCTCGCGAGCATGACATTGAGCGTATTGGCTTCCGGCCGATTAACCTCGGTCGACAATCAGCCTTTCTTTAGTGTTGGTATCGCCTCGGAGAACGGACGCCTTTCGCTAAACCGAGCGACGATTTCACCCAAGATCTCGACAACTCTGACTGGCAAGTCCGACTTAAAAGTGCTCGCTGGCCTGCTGGGCAAGGGCACCTTTCAACTCGATACAACCATTAGCCAAGGGCTAAGCACGGAGTTCCGAAATCAGCAGCTATCGATGCTTTCGGCGCCAGGTTCCATCAACGTTACTGGCAAAGTCTACGGATCGCTCGTTGGACTCTCCGTCGTCAACGAATCGAACGCATACGAAGTCTTCCGATGGGACTTTGGGTGGGATTTGATGCGTTCAAATTCGCGAGAGCTTCCTGCTTTCGTATCCGGGAATTCCCCAAATGGTCTTCTCGGTAATCTCAATCAACGATATCGCAGCATCAATATTACCGCCCTTTCGAGTCAGACCTTTCAATTCTATCTGACCGATCCAG
>JBBRJI010000289.1:0-7115 GCA_038219625.1 Pirellulales bacterium
ACGAACATAGCGACGCAGAATGTCACGCGGTATACCTATGATTTTCGTAACCGGATAACGGCGGTTCGCGAAACGAATCCTACGGGCACGATTTTGTCGCAAGTGCGTTATACCTACGATGTATTTGATAGGCGTATTAGCGTTAGCACAGGTTCCGAAACACAGTACACCGTCTACGATCGCGATCGCGTCTGGACCGATTTCAATACTGCTGGTGGCGTTGCGGCGAGGTATCTTTATGGGCCGGACGTCGATGAACTGTTGGCTCGCCAACGCCCGAACGAAGGGGTGACTTGGTATCTGACAGATAGATTGGGAAGCGTCCGCGACATGGCCAATACGGCTGGAGAAATCGTTAATCATATCGAGTACGATGCGTTTGGCGGAATCGTGTCCGAGAGCAATCCGCAATTAGGCGATCGATTTAAATACACGGGCCGCGAATGGGATTCCGTATCGGGACTCTATAATTACCGGGCAAGGTACTACATGCCTGAGTTGGGTATCTTCATGTCGGAGGATCCGATCGGTTTCCGCGCCGGCGATGCAAATCTGAGGCGTTATGTGGGCAATCGCGTCACGAATGCAACCGACCCGAGTGGCATGTTCGCGATCGGGGAGTTTGGAGCAATTCTTGCCGCTCAGGTCAAAGTGCTAACGACGCTCATCGAGTTTGGTGGCGACGATCCCTACACCTTCCGCGTAGGGGCCAGAGCGGGAAGAGTCGGAGTGGGACTTGATGGTGACTTCTCGTTGAGCGGTCCACTGGAGGCCAAAACAGGTCTTGGGGGCAAGCTCAACGCTACCAATCCAGCCAAGAGCAAGCTGACTTTCAGTCCGGGTACAGCGGCGTTCAATAATGGTGACGGGGGAATTGCAAACAAAGCGGGTGCCAAGGCAGCCGACGCGGCTTGGAAGCGTGCAACAGAGCAAGCGCAAGCTCCCGAACCATTCCCTGGTGCTGAGTTTCAATTCCTGGTCGAGTCGACGGCTTACAAGAAATCGTACTTCGACCATTTCCTGGCCCGATTCAATGTGGCGCTTTTCGGCGGTGCAGCTGAGGAGTTGAATCTCATTGCCAAAGTTGCCGTCACGAACGATTCTTCGACGTTGGTTGAGGTTCGGGACCAAGCTGGCATCTGGGAGGCACATGGCTTCGCAGTAGTAACACCCAGGCTATCGTCATCCGGCGGGACGAGCACGACGGGTGGCAGTGGCCCACCGCCACCCGATGGTGGCTTCGGCTTTCCAGGCACGAATCCAAGTCCCGGAGCAGGCAACAGTCCCGATGGCGATGACGATGACGGTGGAGGTGGAGGTGGAGGTGGTTGTTACAGCATCTACTTTGCTCGATCGTATCTAGCTTTTGCGTCTGCGCAGGTTTGGAAAGAGCCAACGATAGTACGACTTGGATTGCAACCGGAAAGCGACGACAGTTGTTTGCACTTTGCGGACCAACAGTTCGTCTACGTAAAGTCAATCAGAAGTCGTTTCAACACAAATCGTTGAGGTAGAGCAGGCTGCTTTTGCCCCTCAAGATCAAAGGAAATAACGAAATCGTCATCGGCGACGTTCTTATAGGTGAAGTATGGCTTGGTTCAGGCCAGTCCAATATGGCAATGACTGTAAAAGCATCGCAGGATTTCCAGAAAGAGCAATCCAACGCACAGTTCCCAATGATTCGCATGTTCAAAGAGGAATCCAGCGCAACAACCGAGGAGCAAACCATCGGCAAGGGACAGTGGGTCGTTTGCAGTCCTGAATCTGTTGGCGGATTTTCAGCTACTCTCTATTTCTTTGGTCGCGAGATCCATAAAGCGATTGGTGTCCCGGTTGGTTTGATCAACTCGTCGGAGGTTGGAATCCCTATCGAGTCGTGGATCTCGATCGGATGCGACAACGATTGGCTGGGCAACATTGACTCGCGATTCGCCTTGCGTAACCCATGGATGAAACCAAAGCGGTTCGCCGTCTAGTCCGTAGGAACGTAGCCCCGCACCGTTAAAGCTCAAAACCTGTCGCGTACCAACGAGGTTGGCAAAGGCTGGAGACGCATAGGAAGCTGGATCGTCTCCGCTTCGCCATAACTTTTCACCCGAACTCATGGCGTAGCAAATAGCCGAAGCGTTTGTACCTGCGCCGGGAGTTACGATGACTCGGTCATCGACTACCAAGGGTGATACCAGCGTTAGGTCAGTTAGGCGCCGCTAGTGCAAGCGTGGAAATAAACGCTGTGCGGGCTATGACACCTTTGTTACATCAAAATTACGACCGTCTGTCGACAGCAAATATGAGAATCGAGTATGATTTAAGGGATTAATGCCTTAAGGGCTTGCGTCGCGGAGTGACGCGTTTATGAGGCCCCGTCGGAAAAAAACAAGTCATTCCTGTAAGGATTGACGGCCTTTGCGCATATCGATCGTTGCGAACTCGAATTCCGCGTAAGAAATGCACTCTCACTAAATGTACATGCAATCGGAGCATTGAAATGATCCTTGAAAAACCGAGCGTTCTCAGGTTTATAGCAGCCTTGGCTTTGCTAATGTCGCTTTTCTCAAGTTTTACTTTCGGTGGATTTGTAACTTTCGGGAACGGATTTGGCTCGAAGTGGGGGGATCCAGTGCATGGAACGGCCAGCGATACGATTACATGGTCGTTCATGAATCAAGGCACTACCCTGGCAACCGGACACCCGTTGATCGCTGACGGAGCGACTGGAACTAGTGACATTTCTTCATTGCAAACTTTGTTTGATGGTCCCAATGGCGGTGGTGCATTCAACCTCGCCATTCAGAATGCGTTCAATACTTGGTCCACCGCCGCCGCAGGGCGATTGACATTTCAACAGGTTGCTGACAACGGAGCTCCCAGTGGTGGCACTAGCGCAGCTTCCTCGGCAATCGATATTCGCATTGGGGCATTCCACGCCGGGAACAATACTCCTTTCTCGTTTTCCGGTGCCGTTGGTTATGGTCCTCCGGGAGACGACTTGAATTTCCCAGACGCGCTGGCAGGCGATATCCTAATCAATCTCGATTCCCAATTCATTCGAGCTGCGGGTAACGAAGGGGCTATTTTCTATAATGGCGGTACGTACCAAAATGATCTTGAGGGCTTGATCCTTCACGAGCTTGGGCATTCGGCTATTGGACTTGGCCATCCAGCTAACGGAGTTGGCGACGTAATGTATGTCGGCAGCTTTCCAGACTGTTGCAATTTTGTCAATCGGCAGTTGTCCCCCGACGATATTGCGGGCTTGCAAAGCGTTTACGGAATTACCGCTGTTCCGGAACCCAGTTCGCTATGGTTGATTTCTATCGTGATGGCATGCCTTGTTTCGAGCGTTGTTCGGAAAACTATGTGTTAGTAGCATAGTCTCTAAATTTTTGCGAGCACTTGAATTTGCAGTGCAACACGCTGGCACATTCTTCTATTTCTTTTCACTTTTGCATCGACCGACGAACTTAGTACAATGTTGTTCTAGAGTGCGTCGATCGAGTCGCGGTGCATCGGATGAAGACAAAATCTTGGCTACGTGTGGGTAGGCACCTGTCGCTATCTCGCAAAGGTGTTCAACTTGAATCAATCAGCCGAAAAACTCCTAAATTTTCACCGCCATCTCATCATTTTATTTCGTCCCCTGTTGGCCGGTATGGTTTTAAGCGGACTTTGGCGGTTGTTCTTCTTTCCCAATGGAATCAATCTCGGAAAGGAGGATGAAACCGCACTCACCAACATGGCGATTCCCATTTGCGCCATGTTCCATTCGATCCTCGCAGCAATGGTATTAAGCAAGGTGTGGGAAGAATTCAAAACGATTCAACGCTGTGTTCGAACGTTAGACAAAGGTACTTTTGAGGAGTGTACTCATGACCGTATCCCGGGTACGATCCACCTTCTGCTAGGGGCAATGTCCGCGATTATCATCGGCGGAACGATGCTGATAGAGTATGAGAACCCATGGGCAGGTATGTGCGCAGTGGGAGCCATTTCTTTTTTCCTAGTCCTTTATTGGGAGGTTGCTACTACGTTGGACAATCCAGCCAAGGCGCCATGGTTTATTGGAAAGATCCCAGTAGATTGGCTTTAAGGTGAGGGGCAGTTTGAAATCAACTTGTAAATTGGGTGGCACGCTCTGAGGCTGTGATTTTATAGTACCAATCACACTCCGTGTAATTTCCGCGGTCAAAAACCTGTGATTTCTGAGGCAACATCACACGGAGTGTGATGGGTACTTTCTTCAGATTCAAAAAATCACAGCCTCCCTGAGGTACGAAGTGCGTGTGAAGTGTCTATTGCATTGGACTTCAAATCCACGCCCATCGCCATTCGTTTCTTTCGCGAGTCGTAAAAACGGTATACTCGTGGTTTTCGATCCGTACGTACCTCTCCCTGAATCAAGGTTTTCCTAATGTCGTTCATCCTGGCTCTGGACCAAGGCACCACCAGCTCGCGGGCTATTCTCTTCGGACGCGATGGAACGATTGAACGGGTCGTTCAAAAAGAATTCCGGCAGATCTATCCACAAAACGGCTGGGTCGAGCACGATCCCGAAGAGATTTGGACTTCTCAATTAGCCGTTGCTCGGCAAGCGATCTCGGAGGGTGGTGTCCTGTCTTCGCAAATCGCCGCTATCGGGATCGCCAATCAACGCGAAACCACGGTTGTCTGGGATCGAGCATCCGGCACTCCCATCTACAACGCCATCGTTTGGCAGGACCGCCGTACCGCCGACGTTTGCGATCGCTTGCGGCAAGCCGGCCACGCCGATTTAATTCAAAGAAAAACGGGATTGGTAATTGATGCGTATTTCTCCGGTACCAAGATCCAGTGGATCCTAGATAATGTACCTGGCGCTCGAGCCAAAGCCGAACGTGGCGAGCTGGCTTGTGGCACGATCGACACCTGGTTGTTATGGAAACTTTCCAAGGGCCGCTTACATATTACTGACCCTACTAATGCATCGCGAACCATGCTGTTCCAGTTGGCGACGGGTGATTGGGACGATGAATTGCTGGGGCTGTTTAACGTTCCGCGATCCATGCTACCAAGCATTCATTCCAGCAGTGAAGTCTACGGTGAGACCGCTTCAGGGGTATTGGATCGGAGCATCCCGATCGCGGGTATGGCTGGTGATCAGCAAGCAGCCTTGTTCGGACAGAACTGCTCGCGGCATGGAATGGCCAAAAACACATATGGTACGGGATGTTTCATGTTGATGAACGTGGGAGACAAGCCGCAGATTTCAAAGAATCGCCTTTTGGCTACGTTGGCATGGAAACTAGGACCCAACGCACCGTCACAATTTGCCTTGGAAGGGAGTGTCTTCATCGCAGGTGCTGCCGTCCAATGGCTCCGCGATGGCTTGGGGATTATTCAATCCTCCAGCGAAGTGGAGTCACTGGCAGCTAGTGTTCCCGACAGCGGCGGCATCTTTCTGGTCCCCGCATTTGCTGGACTGGGAGCGCCGCATTGGGATGCTTATGCTCGCGGTACCATACTCGGCATCACGCGAGGAACAACCAAAGGGCACATTGCCCGAGCAGCCCTAGAAGGGATCGCGTTCCAAGTTGCAGACGTCCTGGACGCCATGCAACAAGACTCAGGCATTGGTATCAACCAGTTGCGAGTCGACGGTGGTGCGGCTGCCAACAATTTGCTGATGCAATTTCAAGCCGATATTCTTCAAGCGCCGGTAGTACGTCCGAAGATCATCGAAACTACTGCGTTGGGAGCCGCATTCCTAGCTGGGCTAGCCGTCGGATTTTGGAAAGACCATTCTGAAATTGAGTCGATTTGGCAGTCCGATCGCGTCTTCGAGCCTGAGATGAAATTGAGCGAAGTGGCTCATCGTCGGCAGCGTTGGAAACAAGCCCTTGCGCGCTCCATGGAATGGGAACAATAATCGAATGCCTCGTCAGCATCATCGCGACGATCATCTTGCAATCGCATTGAATCGCAAGGAGCCCAGTGATTTGATCATCATTGGCGGTGGTGCTTCAGGCGTCGGGGCTGCCTTGGATGCCGCGGTTCGCGGGTTATCCGTCGTTCTGCTCGAAGCTTCCGATTTCGGCAAAGGCACATCCAGTCGCTCCACAAAATTGATTCATGGCGGCGTTCGCTACCTGAGGCAAGGAAATGTCTCGCTAGTTCGAGAATCGCTTCGGGAACGCAGTCGACTTCTCAGGAACGCATCGCATCTCGTCCACCCACTTGAGTTTATCCTTCCGTGTCGCAATCCTTTCGAGACTGCCTTCTACAGGATTGGAATGAAACTCTACGACTGGCTTGGACAAGGCCGCGGTTTTCACCGATCAATGGCCCTTTCCAAGAGTAAGGTACTTTCGAAACTGCCAGCCCTGTCGCCGCACAACTTGAGTGCTGGAATTTCCTATTGCGATGGCCAATTTGATGACTCTCGGCTGTTGATCAACATGGTTCAGACTGCAGCCGAACAAGGGGCCATATTGATAAACGGTGCGCGTGTTTTGGAATTATCTAGAAACCACGGGACCCGACTCGATGGTCTATCCTTTCGCGATGAGGAAACTGGGAGTGTGCATCAGCTCCGGGCCAAATGTATCGTCAATGCAACAGGTCCGTTTTGCGACTCGATTCGCAAATTGGACCGACCCGATGCCAAACCGCTCGTGGCGGCCAGCCAAGGAATCCATCTTGTCCTGCCCCAAGGTTTCTTCCCCGGCAACACAGCTCTTATTGTGCCAAAGACTCGAGACGGTCGAGTGATGTTTATTATCCCGTGGCACAATCACGTACTGCTCGGCACCACCGATACCTTCGTTCCGAATGCGACCGAGGAGCCGAGGGCCCTCGATGACGAGATCGAATTCTTGTTGGAAACTGCCGCCGAGTACTTGATTCAACGTCCTTGTCGCGGTGATTGTTTAAGCGTATTCGCAGGGATTCGGCCACTCGTAACTGGCAATCAAGGCAAGTCGACCGCTTCGCTTTCGCGTGACCACACCATCGAGATTTCATCTTCAGGCTTGCTAACCATTACTGGCGGGAAATGGACCACCTACCGTCAGATGGCCGAGGACTGCATCGACCGGGCAATCGAATCGTCCGGTTTTACGAGTCGACCTTCGATGACT
>JBBRJI010000290.1:0-7102 GCA_038219625.1 Pirellulales bacterium
AACTTATTCAGATAGCAACAGAAAATTCGAGGACATTGCCTCAACGCGAGCAGGCTAGCCAAAATTTTGTGCAATCCGTTAAGCAATTTGGCGTTATGATCTCTTCCGAGACTGTTAAGGCTCAGTACGATGAGTATAACAAGCGAGGTCCAGACGAGCTTGACCTCCGAATTATCCTTGGACGCATATTGGATGCGATCGAGGCGGCAAAGGGAGATCGGCCTTGGGCCGAAGTCGCACCCTAACGAGGGTCGAGCGTTCAGACGCCGACTCAGGATTTTTGGCGTCAACCACGAGTTAGTCACACATGGCCAGTTTCGGGCTGGAAAACGAAGGAAACTATCGGCACAACAGCAGCATTCAACTGCCAGGCGTGATCGGTTCTTGCCCTGCCATGCAGGACGTTTTTCGCATTACAAGACGGGTTGCGATGAGCAATGCGTCTGTTTTGCTACTGGGCGAGACAGGGACCGGCAAAGAGGTCATCGCCAACGCCATTCATCACCTTAGCAATCGCAATGGTGGTCCGTTCGTCAAAGTCAATTGCGGTGCTTTAAGCGAGAGCCTGCTGGAAAGTGAGCTCTTTGGTCACGTTCGGGGTGCTTTTACAGGTGCAGTCGGAAATCGCGCCGGCCGCTTCGAAACAGCTCACACCGGAACGATTTTTTTGGATGAGATCAATAGCACATCCATGCACCTGCAGGTCAAACTTTTGCGCGTCCTGCAACAAAGGGAATTTGAAAGGGTTGGCGACACGGAGACAATTACGGTCGACACACGGGTCATCGCGGCTAGCAATCGGGATTTAGCCGATGAGATCCGCCAGGAAAAATTTCGCGAAGATCTCTATTGGCGTCTCAACGTGGTCCCCATCGAACTTCCTCCCCTTCGAAAGCGCCGCGATGACATTCCTGCACTGATCGCACATTTCTTGCATCAGTACAGTGCGAGCAACGATCGGTATGTTGTCCATATCCAACGTGAAGCCATGCAGGCGCTACAAGACTATCATTGGCCGGGCAACGTTCGCGAACTCCAAAACTACATCGAACGATCTGTCGTAATGGCGGACTCGGACGAGTTAACCGTACAGCTTTTGCCCGGTTGCGTAACTGGATCGACATCAACCACCCATTCGACAGTCATCCGCCCAATGGATTTCGATTCGTTGGTCAAAGACGTCGTCCAAGAAGGGATTCGCAATTGCAATCCCGAACAAACGAATTTGCACAGCAAGGTTGTAGACCGGGTTGAGAAGGAGTTGATCGCACAAGTGCTCACCGCTTGCAATTATGTGCAAACCAAGGCTGCGACGCGGTTGGGAATCAATCGAAACACGTTGCATAAAAAGATGAAAGACTATAACCTAGAGGGGCACGACTCGAGCGAATAAGGCTGAGAGCCGCGTACTCTCCCTACAAGAATTATTATGCCGCATCGCTTCAGTTCCATTCCCGACGCCGTCGCTGCGATCGCTCGCGGTCAGGTAGTGATCGTCCTCGATGACGAAGATCGTGAAAACGAAGGGGACTTTGTATGTGCGGCTCAAAACGTCACAACCGAAACCATCAATTTCATGCTACAGGGGCATGGCCAGCTATGCGCACCGGTCTTGCCGTCGGTTTGCCGTCGACTGGAATTGCGGCCGCTTGTCGAACTGAACACGTCCCCCCTCAGCACTGCGTTTATGACCCCCGTCGATCACGCTGGTTGCAAAACAGGTATCACCGCTGGTGAACGAGCTGAAACCATTCGACGGCTTGCCAACGAGTCGAGCAAACCCACGGACTTTGTCAAACCCGGCCACGTCTATCCACTTGTGGCCAAAGAGGGTGGAGTCTTGCGACGTGCGGGACATACCGAAGCAGCCGTCGACCTGGCTCGCATGGCCGGTTTGAATCCGTCGGGTGTGCTTTGCGAAATTCTGAACAGCGAAGGTGACCGAGCTACCCGGGACGAGTTGTTGGAGATGGCAGCCAAGCACCGCTTGGAAATCATCACAGTCGAACAGCTCATCTCACACCGCCGCGTCAATGAGAAGCTTGTGACGCGAGCCGCGCAAGCCAAGTTGCCCACCAAGTACGGTGACTTCGACATCATGATTTACGGAGTCCAGTTTGAAACTCAGGAGCCGATGGCTTTGGTGATGGGTAACATACATGACGAATCCGATCCTGCACCGTTGGTCCGAATGCATAGCAGTTGTTTTACCGGCGACTTGATTTCGTCGTTGCGATGCGACTGCGGCGATCAATTGCATCAAGCGTTAGAGGCGATCGCCCGAGAGGGGCGTGGCGTATTGGTTTACTTGCCACAAGAAGGCAGAGGTATTGGCCTGGCGCAAAAGATCCGGGCCTATGCGTTGCAGGAGCAAGGCCTCGACACGGTAGAAGCAAACCATGCATTGGGCTTCAAAGCCGACATGCGCGACTATGGCGTCGGCATCCAAATCTTGAAGGACCTAGGCCTGCGTCGCATTCGGCTGCTAACCAACAACCCCAAGAAGACAGAAGCCTTCAACCTGCGAGGTTTTGACCTGACGGTCACGGATCAAGTGCCGATCATTTCGAAGGTCAACGAATACAACGCTATCTACCTGGCAACCAAACGGGACAAAATGGGGCACACCCTGCCGTAATCAAAATTAGAAAAAAACCTTTTCTGCAGTACCACGCAACATCCATTGCTTGTCTTCTTTCGACAAAAAGGCTAGTCGATCGCGTATCAGACCAATGGAATCCGCATAGTTGTGACCGCCGACCACTTGATAGGGACAATCCGAAGCCCACATCAAACGGTTTGCTCCGAACTCCCGAACCAGGCGTTGAATCATGTCGCCAAGATCCGTATAAGGTGCCTGCTTCTTGCCCAACGCGTAAAACGCGCTTGTCTTCACAAACACATTCTCGAATTTGGATAATCGACAAAGGTTGTCCAAGTCGACCGCCTCAATCGTACCGGATACACCAATCCTAGCAAAATGGTCGATGACAACGCGAGTTTTGGGATGTTTTTCACACATCGTGTGCACCGAAGGCAATGCGTCCGGATTGGTAAGCAGGCACATGCTTTGTCCTGAGTCCGCCGCATGATTCCACATTTTTTTTATTTCCTTGGACGTGATCCAAGCACTAGCTTTTTGCTTATCGGCATAGAGTCGAAAACCGCGAACCCCTTTCGCTCCCAACGACTTCATCGTCGCAACCAAATCGGACTTGCCTTCGTCGACAATCGCAACTCCAGCAAAGACCCGAGGGAATTTCGCCATGCAATCAAGCATGTACTGATTGTCGAACTCATAGAAACTCATTTGAATCAATACGACCCTTCCCACACCTTGCGGTTTGCAATGGGCGAATAATTCTTCTGGCGTAAAACTAGTGGGAGCCATGTCCGATACCTTGAAGGAACTTGACAACGGGTACATTTTGGTATCCGGCGTCCAGACATGCACATGCGCATCAATCCATTGTGGCTCGGGTTCATTGGCTACGGCCTGCAATGTTCGCAAAGCCAACCCGCTCACGGCGGTCGTTTGAATAAAATCACGTCTTGAAATCATCGCATTGCTCCAGTGTAGGATGGGCGGCCAATCGTTTACCCCCCTAGCCATAGGCGACGGCCGTAGAGCGATCGCTGAAGGCTTACGAAAGTCGAAACCGGTAAGGTAGCTAGAATTGTATCTCATGCATGTTAGCAATTGAGCGACAGCCGATTATTTTCCGTGTGGCACGTCCCAGAGCGCTAGTGATGGGCGTGGGAAGTTTAGCAACGGTTTCTAGCGACTCACCACGCCCTTCTTAGCCTCAGGGACGTGCCACACGAATTCGCGGGTGAATGGCAACCGTTTCGTCTCCGCATATCAACTGACAGCAACCCTCCTGAATCATCACCTGCAACCGCATCGTTCGCTGAAGAAACCGAGTTGCAGCATCTACCTCGCCAGCGTCCAAATCGACTACCGTCAAATTCTTTGAACGGGCCAGCGAGCTTTCTATCTTGCTCCACCAAACCGCAGCAGAATTGCCGCTATAGTTGACAATGATCACTTGTTGGGCACGTCCACAAGCTCTTCGAATGGCGGATTCCTCGGGTTGCCCAAGTTCGATCCAACTCTCGATGTTTCCCGTATAGTCACGTCGCCAAAGATCGGGATCCTCCTCGCTGCTCAATCCGCGTCCGAATTCGAGCCTCTCGTCGGCGAATAGGGCAAATGCGATAAGTCTCGCCATCAATCGTCGATCGTTCTCGGAAGGGTGCTGAGCCAACGTCAAACTATGTGTCGCATAGTAGCTCCGATCGATATCGCTGATTTCAAGTTCAGCCTTGTACACGGTTGCTTTGGTGGCCATAAAAAGTTATTGAGTAAGAATTCCAAATCGTGTGGCACTCCCATCGCTATCGCTTTGGGACCTGCAAACGGACATCGTAGCTGAATTCGTAAGAAAAACCAAAACGGGATAAGACAATTCCTGCTCAACACAAAAACGAACGCGGCGCACATGTGCCTAAAAACCGTGAAACGGTTCGACAACAAAGCCCAGGGTCGCCGCGAACGCGGCGGACTGTGCCTACAACCGTGAAACGGTTTGACAACAAAGCCCAGGGTCGCCGCGAAGGCGGCGCACCCTGGGTCTACCGCCAATCGGTGCGTGGGACCCCAACGGGGTCCGACAATTTGGATATGCATGTCCCGCGGCCAATGTCCCGCGTGTCGAGGGGACATCCCGTTCGAAGCGGTCATCCGAATGTTCAACCCCGTTGGGGTTGGGGTGTTGCGTCGGTTGCGGACCCAGGGTGCGCCGCTTGCGCGGCGACCCTGGGCTATGTTGTTTTACGCCTTCGGCGTATCCACGGTCCGCGCCTAGGTTAGAACGAATAAGCATCGCAAAGAAAAGGAAATGGAATAGGATAAAAGAGTTGCAATGGGACAATGCACTTGTAAACTTTATCTAGGATCAAGAGGACCACCATCGGATCAAGGACATGCAATGGGACAATCGCTGGTTCAACTGTATCTTCACATCGTCTTTTCCACCAAGCTGCGTAAGCCAATGCTTTCCAGTAAAGTTCTGCGTGAACGTATGCACGCTTACTTAGCCGGAACCTGCAACCAACAAAAATCGCCAGCAATAATCGTTGGAGGAGTGGAGGATCATGTTCATCTGCTGTGTCGACTTGGCAAGACGATCGATATTTCAACGTTGATTCGTGAATTGAAAAAAGAGTCGTCTGAGTGGGCGAAGACTGAGTTGTCGATACGCGATTTCTATTGGCAAAGTGGATACGGCGCATTCTCGATCAGTCCAAATCATGTCGAGGCACTTGTAAGCTATATCAAGAACCAAGAGGACCACCATCGCCAGGAATCTTTCCAAGATGAGTTTCGACGTCTATGCGTAAAGTATCGCTTGGAAATTGACGAACGATATGTATGGGAGTGATGGTTGTCTCAATGACTCCAACCGAACCATCTTCAGCCCAAAGGTTGCTGCGAAGGCGGCGCCCATGTGCTTATCACCGTGAAACGGTTTGACAACATAGCCCAGGGTCGACGCGAACGCGGCGCACCCTGGGTCCACAGCCAATCGGTGCGTGGGACCCCAACGGGGTCCGACAATTTGGATATGCATGTCCCGCGGCCAATGTCCCGCGTGTCGAGGGGACATCCCGTTCGAAGCGGTCATCCGAATGTTCAACCCCGTTGGGGTTGGGGTTGGGGTGTTGCGTTCGCCAGCGGACCCAGGGTGCGCCGCCTTCGCGGCGACCCTGGGCTGTGTTGTTTTACGCCTTCGGCGTAACCACGCTCCTCGTCCAAGATAGTGCAGCCAACCCTTTATCGGATTTTCAGTCTCTTCTTAAGCTCAACCATCGCCAACGTATTCAAAACATTTCCGGGAACGACGCCGGCTCTTCTGGCTTGCGTGATCCCGAATTTCATGAGGTCTAAGTTGGAAATGCTGTGCGCGTCGGTATTGATCACGATAACGACTCCAGCCGCGATGGCAGCAGCCGAGTTGATGTCGTTCAAATCCAATCGCGATGGGTTCGCATTGAGTTCAAGGTATTTGCCATGTGTCTTGGCGGACTCAATCACTGCCGACAAATCGACTTCGTAAGGTTCCCGTCGAGAGATAAGTCTGCCTGTCGGGTGAGAAATGGAATCGACATGTGGATTCTCAATGGCTCCTAAGATTCTTTGCGTTATTTGCTCGCGTGGCTGGCGCTGACCATAGTGAATACTGGCCGTCACCCAATCCGCCTGCGCTAAACACTCGTCGACAAGGTCCATCCGCCCATCTTCCAATATATCGCACTCGATCCCCTTGAGGATCAAGAATTTCCCGTCGGACTTTTTGTTGATGGCGTCGATCTCCTCCCACTGCTTCAGCAACCTCGATTCATCTAACCCGCGAGCCATACTGACCCGTTTGGAGTGGTCGGTGATGGCGATGTACTCAAGCCCACGTGCCATCGCGGCTGCGGCCATCTCGTCAATGGTATTCTCACCATCCGTTGCCAAAGTGTGCATGTGCAAATCACCGCGAATGTCCGACAATTGAATCAACGAATTGAAGCAAGACTGAATGGCGGCTTCGAACTCGCCTCGGTCCTCTCGCATTTCAGGAGGCACCCAGGGCATCCCAACCAACGCATAGATCGCCTCTTCGTCGGCCCCCGCCAGCACTTTCGTTTCGTCGTTGGCATCGAAGACACCATACTCGTTGATCTTCATCCCTTTGGCTTTGGCTAAGCCTCGAAGGCGAACATTATGTTCCTTGCTCCCAGTAAAATACTGAAGAGCCGCACCCCAGGACTTTTCTGCAACCACCCGCAGGTCCACTTGAAAAAAATCGGTCACCCGAACGCTCATCTTGGTGTCGCCGCGCGCAATCGTCTCTTGAATCGACGGGAAGGCTGCGAAATGGTCCATGACGGCTGCGTTGTCGTCGCTGATTACGAGGAGATCGAGATCGCCAATCGTTTCTTTGCCCCGACGATAGCTGCCGGCAAAGTCAATTCGCTGCACCGCGGCGCACTTTTTCATATGCTCTTGCAAACGTTCCACTAGATAATCGGCTTGATCAATCATCAATCGATG
>JBBRJI010000291.1:0-7075 GCA_038219625.1 Pirellulales bacterium
TCGGGGCATCTCGCAAGAGAAGCTGCCGCTCTACCTCGCGTTCTTTCAGTTCGTTCACAACACTCGAAAACGAGGGAAAGCACTGCTCAATTCGCTCGTTGAGCGACTTTTGGCATGACCTCCCCGGAACGCCGGATGAGCGTTGCCGTTTATCCCGCTACCCTGGAACTAGGTGTTGTGTGGGCGGAGCTCAAAGGTGAAGCGATGGCGAATGGAAGAGCCCTGGATACTGCTGACGCCCGGATTGCCGCTACTGCAGTTGTGCTTGATGTTCCGCTGGTGACACATAACGCGAAGGACTTCGACTTCCCTAGCCGTTTGAAAATTCGTTCGTTTGCAGCAAAATAGTTTTCGGCAGCATCCGATGCGGGCTCAGAGATCGAGTCGATCGATGCACCCGCCGTTGCAGACGATGTACCCGCGTTCGCCGCTTAACCAATCAACGCCGGTTCCGGCTCGTCCGGGACCGGCGTTATGCTCACTTCGAAGGACATTCCTTTACAGCCATCGCTCAAGCTTTATCGCGTTTAGCACGCGGCGGGATCATCCAGCGATTGGGCAAGGGAACTTACGATCGTTCGCGACCAACGACCTTTGGGCAAGCCTTGCGAAACAACTACAGCACTTTCGGGAAACGGGATGTTTCGAGAGACTTCTTAAGATTGCGTCGACCGAACCGCCACGCATTCGAGCAATTCTAGGAGCTATCGCCGAGCAACTCGGAAAGCCCAAGGCTCAACTAGCTGGTTTACGGCAGAGCCTAAATCCGCTATCACGTTTTGACTTTGGACACCTTCAAACTCTAGCCTACGCCAAAACCTGGCAAGCGAAGGATCGCAACGGTCGTCAAACTGTTTGAGCACCCCGAATTTGAACCGGCCATCATCCGTGTTGGGATGTAGCCGTCGTTGGCACGAGCCCGAAAGGAAGGCTCGTTTCAAATCATTCACGTCATTGAAGTTCGACTGGCCAGCCCGTTGGATAAGGCGCTTCGACGGAAACCAACTCGGCATTTTGTGGATGACGAAACTCAATCTTTCGAGCATGCAACGCAATCGGCGATTCTCTTTCGCCCGGACGGTTGCCTAACCATTCGACTTTACTGCCGTACAGTTGGTCGCCAAGAATCGGATGTCCGTGCGAGGCGAATTGGAGTCGGATTTGGTGCATGCGACCGGTTTCCAGTTCGATCTCAACCAGGCTCACCGGCTCCTGATCGCTTAGAAAAAGTTGTCGAATAACATGGAATCGCAAAATAGCCTCCTTAGCGCCAAAATCGGTTGCGGTCGCTAACTCGGCGCGGGCTTCGTGTGGCACTTTTCGCATGGTATCTTGCCACTTGACTTCGCCTTCTTCCGTTATCCGAGGGACGATTGCGTGATAGATTTTGTTCACTTTTCGCGCGGCAAACTGGTCGCTGAGTCTTCGCAAAGCACGTTGGTTCCTCGCGATGACCATCGCCCCAGTCGTCGCTCGGTCCAACCGATGCGGGATGCCGATGAAGGGGGTCGGGGATTCTGGATCTCGATCGCGCAGTTGCGTCAAAAGCAGAGTCTGAACACTATGGATGCCAGGTACCGCTTGAGTAAGAATACCCGACGGTTTGTTGATAACTAAAAACCAAGAGCTCTCGAGTAAGATTTCGATCATGATCGATGTTGCAGTCAGGGCAAAAAAAAACGAGAAGCACCGGCCACGAATTCGAGTCATCATGACTACGAGCTCATTGGGCTTCTCGTTATATTTATGTTCTAGTATGTGTGGGTCACCGGTCAAGTGGTAAACCGGATTCCAACCATAAAAGTTATTCCGTCGCAACCTAGAAACGAACCCCATGAATTCGGGCAATCAACGTGAGTCAATACACTTCGTAACAGGCAAGCTCGCCGGGCCTGCGCTGCGGGAAATTGTTGCGTCGATCGCGAGCAAACAGGGCTTCGAATACTCGATCGATGTACTGCCAATCACGGTCGCAGCGCTTATGACGCCACAATGGTTGCTCAAACACATGCGCATTCCCGATCAAGCGACGCGAGTCATCCTCCCGGGTTATCTTCAAACAGGAATCGAAGAGATCCGTTCGGCTGTTGGCACGATGATCGAGTGCGGACCAAAGGACGTTCGCGATTTGCCCATCCTGTTTGGTCGCAAGCGTTTCAGAGGGGATGACTATGGCCAATTTTCAGTCGAAATCATTGCGGAAATCAACTACGCACCGCGCCTTTCCATCGATTCCCTCGTGGAACAAGCGAAACAACTTGTTAGCGATGGTGCAGATCGAATCGATTTAGGTTGTGAGCCTGGGTTTCGATGGATCAACGTTGCAGACTCTGTCAAAGCGTTGGGAGATCAAGGCATTACATTATCGATAGACACGTTTGACACTTGGGAGGCGTCGGCCGCTATCGAAGCTGGCGCGACGTTGGTACTATCGGTCAACAAGTCCAATCGGCAAGCCGCCCTGGATTGGGGGTGCGAAGTTGTCGTGGTTCCAGATGCGACGACGGACTTCGAACCCAGCATGTTGGAAACGGTAGAATTCCTTACCCAGAACGGCATCCCGTTTCGGCTGGATCCAATCTTGGAGCCAATCGGTTGCGGCTTTTCGGCTTCCTTGGGTCGATACTTGAAAACACGGGCGATGTTTCCTGAAGCCCCCATGCTGATGGGGATTGGAAACTTGACTGAGCTAACCGATTGCGATTCGGCTGGCCTCAACACCATGTTGTTAGGGTTTTGCGAGGAGCAGCAGATCGGCAGTGTGCTCACTACCCAGGTCATTCCGTGGGCACAGTCCAGCGTGAAGGAATGCGACCTCGCTCGCCGATTGGTCAACTACGCTGTTCGCCACAAGATTCCGCCGAAGCACTTGGAGGAGCGATTGGTGATGTTACGCGACCCGTCGCGTGCGAGCTACTCGGCTGCGACGCTCGAAGTCCTTGCGAACAACATCAAGGACAACAACTATCGAATACTGATCGACGACAAGCAAATCCACCTCATCAGCGCCGGAGTTCACATCCGTGGAACCGACCCGTTTGCCATGATGGAGGAGCTCAGGCTCATGCCTGAGTCTAAGAATGTTGACGCATCGCATGCGTTTTATTTGGGCTTCGAACTGGCCAAAGCCCTAACAGCCTTAACGCTGGGGAAACGCTATGAACAAGATGAATCGTTGAACTGGGGCATGCATACGCGGCCAGAAAAGCATCATCGATTGGCTAGAAAGCCGGGCCAGCGGGATTCACTCGCGGGGAATCGTCGTTCAGAAGGGGCGAATTGTGTAGATACCAATGAGTGAAACCCGAGGGAAGCAGAACTGCGAGTCTTATGCGTCCTCCGACAGTTATTGAACGAACGATTCTAAGTCGCTGCTTACCTTTGTCTTCCAGTTTGACTTACCAATGGATTTGGCTAGGAAAGTACTCTGCAATCAACTCTTCGTAGTAGGGCTTCAGCCCTTCGACATCCATCCGCTCGTCCCGTTTTGTATATAGGTCGTACTGATTGAAATCGTTCACCCAAGCAAACATCTCGCGATCGCGATCGTTCATCAACGTCTGATAGGCTTTTTCGCGGTGTATCGGATAGCACGAGTGATAGCGTATCATGTACAACCCCGGCAATGGCAAGTAATCTTTCACGACATGGTACAAATACTCGTCGTGCCCCCAGGACAACATAACTTGATCTAGGCCGCAACCCGATTCGTAGATTCCCAGCTCCGTCTGATACCGATCGTTTCGAAAATCGTCGTTCGCCTGGAATGCTTCGTAGAAAACAATTTTCTCCGAGTAACGACAGCCTACGGGGAAAGTGTCCCCGACGACCGCCCACTGCGGTTCATCCCACAAGCATAAGATTTTGCCAAGATCGTGGATGAGGCCGGTGAGGATGTACCAACGAGGGCGGCCCGCTTTGCGAATGGCTTCCGCGGTTTGCAGCAAATGCTCGATCTGGGGTAAATCGATATCCGGGTCGCTATCGTCAATTAACGTATTGAGGAACTCCATCGTGTGCCATATGCTCATGCGACCTTGGTTGAGCGAGAGATACTGCTCTCGCTTGCGTTTGACGAAGTCGAGCGTCTGGTACTGATGATTCAATCGATAGAACTCTTTGACGCTCGGCCTTGCATCCACAGCGTAGTTGCGGAACGATGCAGAACCATCTGTCGTCGGTTCCGGATACCGTCTGAGCAAGTCGTCTTCCCATTCGTCCAAACTGACCAAGGGGTTGTTATTTATTGAGTTGTTGATTTGCATGGTTAGGTTTCCTATTCTTGTCTGCGGTTTCGAAATTGATCGATCGACACGGCAGCGATAATAATGACTCCGATCATGATGTCTTGTGTCGCGTTGACAACCCCCAATTGATCGCAGCCACTCGAAATAACCCCCATGATGGTCGCACCAGCTAAAGTGCCAAGCACGGATCCACGTCCACCGCTCAAACTACCGCCACCGATCACGACCGCTGCAATAAACTTCAACTCTTTCCCAATACCCTCGCCGGGATTGGCCATTCGTAATAGCGAAAACGAGTAAAGCCCCGCGATACCAAAGAGTACTCCCGCCAACGCATAGACGTACAACTTCGTCGCAAATACGTTGACGCCACAAAGCCTAGCCGTCCCTTCGTTCGATCCTACGGCAAGCACATGCCGTCCAAAGACAGTCAGCGACAAAATAATCGCCACAACGACGGAAATGGCCAATGCGAACCAAACGCCACTTGGAATATTCGGAAACCACCCAAACCAATGTGGAGGTGCGGTGCTTGTGAATTTGGAAAGCCATTCCGGTATCCGCTGGCGATCCACGAATACCGTCGAACTATTGGCTAAGTGCTTTGCTATCCCTAGAAAAATAGTCATCGAACCTAACGTTACGATAAAGGGGGGGATGCGAAGTACTCCGATAAACAATCCATTGAACAATCCGCAAACGGCTCCAATTCCAACGGCTGCAATCACCGCAATGGCGACTGGGTAATCCGCGTTGAGCGTACAAGCGAGCACGGTGGCACAAAGCATGCTTGCTGTTCCAGCCGACAAATCAATACCGCCCGTCATGATGACCAACGTCATGCCTAACGCGGCCACCGCCACCGGAGCGGTAAACACCAAGATGACACGCGCGTTTCGAATCTCGATGAATCGGCCTTGTCCCCAAATTTGGTCTGCGATCGCAAAGCCCAACGTGACGAGGACAAGGGCGAGCAACGGCCCCAGACGTTCCATCCACGATCGCCAACTGGATTGCGAACGAACCGTTATCTCTATGGTCTCAGTAGGTAATGAACTCACTCCGAATCCTTCTCTCGTTCGATCTCGTTGTCCGCGGCAATGGCTACCGACAGAACTTCGTTCTCCGTCCAGTCGCTTGCTCGCCGCAACTCGCGAAGTTTGCCACGCGACATCACCCCAACCGTATCGCAAACAGCCAGAAGTTCCGGCAAATACGAGCTAACAAAGATGATACTCTTGCCCTCTCCTGCAAGCTCCCCCATCAGACGGTAAATCTCCGCTTTTGTTCCGACGTCGATGCCTCGTGTAGGTTCATCCAGGAGCAAAACACTGGCGTCTTGATGCAGTACGCGAGCGATGGCGACCTTCTGTTGGTTGCCGCCAGACAATTGGCTAATAGGTTGTTCCGGACCTCGGGCTTTGATCGACAATCGTTTCATCCATTTCGCAACGACCTCATGTCGACTCTTTAGTCTCAAGAGTCCGAAAAAGCTGTATCGCCGGATAGCGGACAGAGTCAAGTTGTCAGCGATCGAAAGCTTTTGAGCCAAGCCTTCCCCTTTTCGGTCTTCGGAAACCAGGCCAATCCCTGCCCGAATTCGAGCGCTGGGTCGTGCCGCCGGAAAGCGGCCATTCAACCGGACTCGTCCTCGCTCCACGCGATCGAGCCCAAACAGACACCGTAATGTTTCCGTTCGCCCCGCCCCGATCAAGCCAAATAAACCCAGGATCTCGCCCCGACGCAATTGGAAACTGACATTACAGGGTGATTTGCGTCCCGCCAATCGATCCACATGCATCGTTGACTCATCGATTTTATGCGGTACGGTCGGGAAGAGATTTTCAACGCTTCGGCCTATCATTAACGACACAATTTGCTTGTCGGTCGTTTCCTTGAGGGAGCCAGTTCCAGCCGTTTGACCATCGCGAAGGATCACATACCGCGTGGCAATTTCACGTATCTCCTCAAGAAAGTGGCTGATGTAAATAACGGCCAGCCCCTGTTCCTGCAATCGTTTGATGATCGCGAACAAATGCTGGACATCATGTCGCGACAACGAGCTAGTCGGCTCATCGAAGATCATGACCCGCGCGTCCGAAACCAAGGCTCGTGCGATTTCGACTAACTGTTGGACGCCGATGGACAAAGAACCGACCCGTCGTTGCGGGCTCAACTCAGCGTGCCCCAGGAGCGCAAGAGCGCGACGCACTTTTTCACGTTGCTCAGTTGTACGTACGAACCCAAAGCGACTGCGCTCGCAACCGAGCATGATGTTGTCTTCCACCGATAAATCGCGAGCCAAATTCAGCTCTTGATAAATCATGGCGACGCCGGCTCGCCTCGCATCCACCGGTCGCGACGGCTGGAACGGTTGGCCATTCAAATGCAAAAAACCTGAATCGGGGGCATGTGCGCCCGAAAGTACTTTCATCAGCGTGCTTTTACCCGCTCCATTCTCGCCGATCAGGGCCAGCGTTTCACCACCGAAGGCTTCCAATGACACATCTCGCAAGGCTTGTGTCGCGCCAAAGCGCTTGCCGATCCTGTCCATGACCAATAGTGGAGCACGATCGTTGAGAGATAACTTGCTGATGATCACCTCACTATGGTTAGCTTTTTCTCGCCTTTCGCTTATTGTCGCCTTTCGCTCCGCGAAAGTGCGCCTTGTCAACGCACTTTTGCGGAGCAAAAGGCGACAATGTTGCGGAGCAAAAGGCGACAATGATGTGGACGAGCGAGGCCCTTCGCTCGAAAGGTTCCTACCAAACCTGAGCGAGGGCCTCGCTCAGCCACAAATACCATTCCATTCCTTTCCTTTACTGACC
>JBBRJI010000292.1:0-7069 GCA_038219625.1 Pirellulales bacterium
GATCCAGGCGTGTGTCATCGCTGTCTCGTTTCGGAGTTCGAAGACGGCCCGTTGGAGCATGGCAGTCGCGCTTCGCACCGCGTGATGCCAATAGACCTCGCTGAACATCACATACCTGGCAAAGACCATCATTTCGGCAGCGGTCCGCCCCTTGTCCGTAATGGCCAGTCGATTGCTTGTAGAGTCGATACACAAGGAACTAACCAAGCGATTGCGATCAAAGTTGCGGCCGTACGGGACCCCTGCGTGCAGCGAATCCCGTTCTAGGTAGTCGAGTTTGTCAATGTCGATTGGGCCGCTCAGCATGGACTGCAGTAACGCCAAAATACCATTTCCATTCGATTGGCTGACTTGTTTGTCCTCGGATGGCGGTGCAAGGAGATTCGCGACATCCTCTGGAATTATTTGCCAGTCTTGTTTTAGAACGTTTGCAATGTCGCCTTGTGTTATCAAGCGACGTGCAAGGGATTCGTGGCGAGGGATTCCAACTTGGCGCAGATCTTCGATCGCATGACAAAATGGCCAATGTCCGATATCGTGTAACAAGGCAGCGACTAGAAAAACTTTTACATCGTATTCGCCCAACACACGACCGAGCGCGTCATCGCCGGAAAGCCGTTGCAAAAAATCGATCGCGTTTCGATAAACGCCTAGCGAATGCTCCATGCGCGTATGGGTTGCACCTGGATAAACGAAGGCCACCATTCCCAGTTGACTGATTCGAGACAATCGGCGAAAAGCTGGCGTGTCGACAATTCGTTTAACACGTTGGGTGATTGGAACATTGATATCGGGCGAAATGCGGATGACGGAGGTTGGGGTTTCCAGTTCCGGAACCCCCCAATTACTTAGCATGACCGTCCGCTTTCTCGCCATCTGCTTTCTCGTCGTCCGCTTTCTCGTCGTCCTCGTCTTCCTCTGTTGCCGTGATCGCCCAATCTGGGTAGGGTTGATCTCCTCGCATCGCATTCCACAGGATGCGATTTAGCAAGTCTTCGGGTGCCTTGTCGACTTCTGCGAAATTGATCATGGCGGATCTTTCTGCAAACCGGCGACGGATGGGGTCTGCGATGGCAGTTGGAGAAGAATTCAGTTGATCGAGAGGGATGTTGCTGGCCACTGCAACGTAAGGTGTAAGAATTGGCTTTTCTTGGAAGCAGTCGAACATTGGGGTGGCTCCGGCGTCAAATTGATTCATGGGTGGCAAACCCAAAATCTGTTCGATGGTTCTCGAGACGCTGCTGGTGTTGTAACGCGTGCTGACGGTTTGCTCTCGTTTTGCGTAGGGACTGATGCAATAAGCGGTGGTTCGATAGCCACTGACATGATCCCAGCCCGCTTGAGGGTCATCTTCGATTCCAAAGATCGCCATTTTTGGCCAGAATTTTGAGTGACTAAGTCCTTCGACGATGCGGGCAAAGGCGAGATCGTTGTCGGCCATACTCGAAGCAGGCGTTGGGAATTTCGCAGACGTTCCGCTCGTGTGGTCGTTGGGAAGGCAGATAAGTGTAAGGCTCGGATAATTTCCTTTTTGTTCGAACTCAGCTAGTTCTTTGAGGATGAAATCCGCTCGCACTTGATCGGGGACTTGCATGGCCCATCCGACATAATCGCTCGGCGAGTAGGTTCGAATGCTCTCGATGGCTGGCTCACTTGCAAAAACAACTTCGTCGGCTCCTTTCCAGGTTCGAAAACAGGACATGTAGTCTGGCGTTCCTTTTTTACTCGTTTCTCGGTATCGCAGCCTTGGCTTCATGAATTCGCCGTAGTTGCGAATCGACTTGCGATGAAGCACGGCGTTATCCCAGATGAATCCAGCAGGGGAGTACGCCAATGCGTCGGCTTCGTCGTCACCCATTCCGTCGGGGTAACTTCGCGGGAAGCCGGCAAAACTCTTTTCGAGATAGGCGGTAGAGAGAGAGGACGTGCTCCATTGATGACCGTCGGCGCTCAAAATACCACAGCAGTACGTATTGTCGAGAAGCACAAACTGTTCGGCGAGACGATGTTGGTTGGGGGTGATGTTACGCCCAAAGATACATAGTCCTGGGTCACCGTTGCCGCGTTCGATATCGCCGAACACTTGATCGTAAGTGCGGTTCTCTTTGATAACGTAAACAACATGCTCGATTGCGCTTGGTTCGCCGATGCGTTCCGGAATTGGACGTGCAGGTTGGTTTTCTCGTGGAGGCAAGGCAGCTTCCCGAATCGCGTTGCGGCGCATGTTCTTAGCGACTTGTTCGGATAGTATTGCTAGTTGATCTGCATTTGGAACCGGGACGATACTAATTGAGCCGTTGTGTTGATGAGAGTTAAATCCAGTGCTCTTTTCCTTTTTGGACGGCTTAATTGGAAGCCCCTTGAGATTGGCAACACAAATTTGGTTACGTATTGGATCGAAGACAACCGCTCCTGGGTACCAACCGACTGGAATAAGCCCTTTCAAGACAGTGTCCCCTTTATCGGCTGGGTCGAAGGACATGACTGCAATCGCGTTTTGGGAACCGTTTGCGACAAAGAGCTTATCGCCCTGGTTGTTGAAAGCGAGCGCGTTAGGGGCTGCGCCATAAAGATCCGACTGCTTCGCATTGACCCAGACGGTTTCGACGACTTTGCCAGTGTCGGTCGATAGAATGGAAAGCGTATCGCTATTGGAGTTTGCGCACACCAGGAACTTGCCGTCAGGGGATAGGGCCAGATCGCTTGGGCTCAGCCCAACCATAGTGGTTTCTGTCGCGCCGGAGGTCAAATCCACGATCGAAACGGTACCTTCGTTTGCGATGTGCCGAACTGAGTCCACGCGGACGGTCGTTCCTCGGCCCGCGGGGCCAGTCAAGTCGTTTTCGCCGGGGATACGGCCCCCCCAATTGCTGACGTAGGCTTTGTTTTTGTGGAGGACAACGTCGTAGGGTGCTACTCCAACGGGAAACTTCCTCTCGACTTTGCCATCCTCCAAATTGATTTCGATTAAGGCGTTTGAAAGATTACCGCAGACAAAGAGCTTGCCCGTAGGTTCGTCGATTGCAAGCCCGCTCGGGATCTCTTGTGCTCGGCGCGGTGCTTTCGCGTCTGGGAGTGGAATCGTATGCGATGGAGCATGCTTGCCGTCGGCGTCGACGGAAAAGACTTTGATGGAGCCATTAACGTCGCTCATGTAGACACGCTTGCCGTTCTTGGAGTACAGAAGGCCCGTATAACTTACCAAAGCAGTCTTGTCCGGCGTTAGAATGTTTGAGGAAGCAATTTCCGGTTCGGATGTCTGTTGCTTGGACGGGAATTCGATGGTCTGTGAGACTTCGTTGGTATCTGGGTTGATAACGATCAGCTTGTTGGTTTTGCCAGAAGTGATGAGTGATTTTCCATCAGGAGACAGCACCAGGACCTGAGGTCTCATTCCTAGCAAATCGATTCGATGTCCAGCGGGCGTAACGACAGCGACGGGGGTTTCCATCGCATCGGGTGTTGCGACATTCCCGTCTTGCGCTAACGCAATGGGTGCGACAAAGCGCGTCCAACCAAGCGCGAACGCAAAGAGTGACAGCGTTGTGATTTCCCGAATTGTCGGAGAAAAAAAATCCCAATTTGTTTTCATGGTTTGTTGATCGTGAATGGTGAGCGTACAGGAACTATAGGGTTTATCGCCATTGAATGTTGTAACCAACGGAACGGAGTCATTAACAAGAGAGTTTAACTGTTTTGTGGTGGCTGGATTCGCATTGCCGAGACATTAAGGCGATTCGTAGCGAAATTAACGAATTACCGTTTACGTTGACTTATCGGAGAGCGCATGCAGCATGGTTGATCCCTACATTGGGTAGTCTTTCTGCCAAGCGATTTTTGCGACTTCCCACAAGGGGTACAATCATAGATATTTGGTTAATTTTCTTGACTTTGGTTGCGAATTGCCAATAATCACTTGGCAATGGGAAATAAGGGGAGAATTTTTGCGGGATGGTGATTCGCACAACGCGTTTAGATAGACCAACGACCCCTGCAAGGTTCGCGAAGCAGAGCAGTTATTCCCCAAGTGAATTTGGCAGGTGTATTGGCGTCACCTGCATGATGAATACACAATTTGGAGGGCCCTAAGTTAATGAGCAATCTTTGTAAGAACGTTTTTGAAGCGATTTTGAAGTATGGTCACGACGAGGATTTTGATCCGGTTGTGGACATGAAGTTTCTACCAACGGATGCTCCTGCTGGCTCGCAAGAGAAGATAGAAGTTTTGCGAAAACGAGTCGAGCTTGGGCAACCGCTTTGGCACAACGATGACCGAGTGGATTACAGTGGTTTGACGGGCGCTATCCGTCCCCGCGAGTAATTTCGACTCACATCGACATACTTTTCTGATCGTGTAAGGCTCGGGTCTTCCCCCGGGCCTTTTTTATTGAACTAGTGCCGCATCCGAAAAATGCCCCATCACCATTCTTGGGTATTTTAGCTGGAGAAGTAAATTGAAAAATTCCTAGATCTCTGCTCCCATTTAGAAGGCTTTCCTAATCCTTACTGCGACGACGGGCCTTACCTGAGGTGCTGCAGTGTTGCCAGTGAAGGCCGGATGGACCAAAATGCCCCCGAGTTTTACTCGGGGGATATTTACCATACCTCTAGCATGGATGGTCATGCCCCTGTCGTTAAGCCAGGGGCATGCAGAAAACTCATTCGCTTAAACTAGCTGGGGCGCAAGGACTCGAACCTTGACAAACAGAGTCAGAGTCTGTTGTGCTACCATTACACCACGCCCCAGTGAAAATTTCAGCGACGATAGTATACGCTTTCCGTTGGGCCAAGCCTAGTGAGACCGCCGCTCTCTCAAATAACTTTGCGGCGTTTATCCCTTCTCCCCATTTTTAGGTCACAGCATACTGGTTACGTGTCTTGGCCTTGCGTTTTGACGCAATACCGTTCAATGTTTTGTTTAACAGTCAACCGAAGGCGTACTCGATACCATCAACGTACGCCGACGGTTGGACTGTTAAACGAAATTTTTGCGAAAGTGGGATTCATGGAACGGTATTGCGTTTTGAAGGCACTCGTAGAATGATAGAAGGGAGGAAGTTTCCTTCCAACTGTTGTCTAAGATGAGATTAACGATGCCAATCTACGTATACGAAATTATTCAACCAGGGGGAGAGGACGGCGAGACGTTCGAAGTGCTGCACGGTATGAACGATCCCCCATTAACGCTACATCCAGAAACGGGACAACCCGTGCGACGGTGCATTTCGTTGCCATCGATTGCAGGTACGTGGTCCGATATGAAGGCCAATACCAGTCTTAGCGACAAGAATCTAGACGCAAAAGGCTTTACCAAATACGTCAAAATGGGCGATGGCATGTACGAAAAACGAGCCGGGAAAGGGCCCGACGTAATCTCCGCAAACGACTAATCGAATGTCGCCTTTTGCTCCGCAAAAGTGCGTTTGACCAGGTAAAGGACGAGCGGCAGAATCGGACTATCAATCAACCGTTACAGGTGCATGCCAACGAATCCACCTTTGTCCTCAACCGCCTGTTCCATTTGCTGCATGCGTTTCTTGGTTTGCTCAGGATCACCGGCACCAATGTAGCGGTTGAATTCGACGATGACAGCGTGGTTGACCGTCTCTTCGAACCATTTCACCACGTGCTGCTCAAGCCAAGGGCAAGTTTCTTTGTCCAGTGTGACATTCAACGATGCGTGCCGGGCACGGGTGTCAGAATCGTCGGTAAAGACAACCCCCTCGAATTTGAATGCAATCATGCCGTTGCCGGGGTCGTTGGTAACAAAGAAACGGCAAGATGCATTGTGCAAATAATAGGAGTTAAATGTCCCGTGTTCCGCAATGGCAACTTTGATTCGCAAGTACTTAGCCGTCAGTCCAGGCGAGGCATCCAAAGGCGGATCAAGTCTCGCCATGCTTCTCAGCGGCGTGCAGTCGAACGCGATATCGACTGGACGCGAGTTCGAACCATTGGAAGAAGAGGCGGTATTGGTGTTCATGGTTTTGTTCGCTTACTTTGCGAAGGCAGCGTTTAGCAGTTCTCGCTCTTCCAACTGGTGTGCTCGGAGCGAACCTGTGGATGGGCTAGCGGACTCGATGCGCGAGATCCGTTCTAATTTGTGCCTTGCAGAAATTTCGTCACCCCAACGCATTTTGACATGTGTCCAAGCCCCCATGTTGGTCGGCTCGTCTTGGTACCAATAAACGGGTGTTCCAGCCGGATAAACGCTTAAGGCTTCGACTACTTTTGCAGCTTCTAGCGGATAGAATTGCTCGATGCGAACCAACGCTACGTCATCTCGATTGAGTTTGGTGCGCTCAGCCAATAAATCGTAGTAGGCTTTGCCCGTGCTCAAAATAATTCTAGATGTTGGCGAGCCCGCTGGTCGAATGTCGGCGATGATCTTTTGAAAATGACCGTGCTCGATATCGTCCAAGGTCGACACACAGGCCTTGTTTCTGAGAAGACTCTTTGGGGTTAAAACAATCAGAGGCTTGCTCCACTTCGACTTGGCTTGGCGGCGCAACAAATGAAAGTACTGGGCCGGAGTCGAAGGCTGAGTGACTTGAACATTGTGTTCTGCCGTCAACAAAAGGAATCGTTCTAGCCTTGCGCTACAGTGCTCGGGTCCTTGGCCTTCGAAACCGTGTGGCAACAGCATGACCAAACGGCTCAGTCGCCGCCATTTGTCTTCCGCGCTGGTGATGAACTGATCGACAACGCATTGAGCCACGTTCCAAAAGTCGCCAAATTGCGCTTCCCAGGCGATGAGTCCTTCGGGGCAATCAAGGCTATAGCCGTATTCAAAGCCGAGGACAGCTGCTTCGGATAATGGGCTATTGATGATCTCGATTCGAGCTTGATTGGGTGCTAAATGGCCCAAGGGCATGTATTTGCGATTGTCTACCACATCGCGAACGACAGCATGCCGTTGCGAGAAAGTGCCCCGTTCAGAATCCTGGCCGGACAATCGGACCGGTTGCCCCTCCGCCAATAGGGATGCAAATGCCAACAATTCAGCCGTCGCCCAATCCAACGGCAAGTTGCCGTTGCCCATTTCGCATCGATCATCAAATTGGCGAAC
>JBBRJI010000293.1:0-7056 GCA_038219625.1 Pirellulales bacterium
CCAAGCGACTGCCTTGGGTTCCGATGACGTTACCGATTGGTCTCAAGCGGCTATGACTCGTCTGAAGTGTGGAGACGTTGCTGAATACCGTATCGTCTGCGCGGAAATGCTTCGACGATTTGGGGAGAGTGAAGACCCCGAAATCCTCGCCGATGCAATCCGTGCCGGGGTGCTCGCGTCAGATGCTGCCACGGGATTGGAACCACTTGTCAACCGGTTGGACCATTTGCCGGATGATGATAAACGAAGAGATGCGACATTGGTTGGAGCTGTACTCTACCGCGTCGGGAAATTCGACCAGGCGGTTACGAGATTGACCGCAGCCATTCCATCGGACGTGGCCGAGACTGCCGTCATGGGGTGGATTTTTCTGGCCATGAGCCATCACCGAAACGGTCAGAACGACGAGGCAAAACTCTGGCTGGCAAAAGCCAACGAATGGTTAGGACATCACCAGCAGGCTCATGACTCGCAAGTATGGTATGAATCGCTGCCACTCGAACTCCTCCTCGATGAAGCAATGACGCTGGTGGCTCCGTGATATGCTGCATGCATGGGACCGTCGAACTGCTGCGGCCCTGCACTTGGCCGGTGCTGCTGTGAATGGCTCCACCGAAATCTACTCGAGCGACCGACATCTCCTGGCTGCGGGCCGTTCATTCCGCGTAGCAGAACGCCGAGCAATCATTCGTATCCCGTGCCGTGTTTTTGTTGGTGTACCAAACTCAAATGTTTGGCCTCACCGGTCTTGTGCAATGTTTAACCGCCACGCCATCGGCGTGCGCGCCCACACCGATGGCGTTGGGGTTAAACTGGCCAACGTCTCATTCATGCCCCCGCTTGGACAGGTTCGCCTGCCGCTCCCATGTTTTTGTCTAACCATATTTTTTGATCATCACATCCTTATCCAGCAACTGCGGCTGCGAGAATCCCCGCTACGATTCTCGTGGCTCGAATCTAAAAATCAGTACGCGACTTCGCCCGCCTTTCTCCCACTGAGCGAACGGCCGGATCCTCGTCGAAGGCTTCAACGATGTCATCAACCTCGACATCCTCAGCAACCCCGACCTTGCCATCATGTCGTACCGGATGACCGAGGCACGGGGCGATAAAAACATCCGGATTGCAAAACAACTCGGTATCAGTCGCGTGAACCTCATGTTCGACTGTGAAGACATCGGCACCGAGGGTGCAAAGACGCACTCTTGTTCTTCGCTGAGCGGTAAATCGACGTGCGGCTTGTGTGGTCTCAAAAGTGCATAATGGAGAACATAACGGGAAGCAATCGGAAACTTTGAGCCGTATCGACTGCGAAGGTATGCTCGGAAGCTAAAGGGTTCGGTACCTGTTAGTCCGACGTTATCCGCAGTTCAGAGTGCGAAAATGTACTGCTACCATCGAAAACTCAACCGACCGCGAGAGAGCAAGAGATCTTTAATTTCCCCCACTCGTCCAATGTTCAAGCACCATTTTGGCCCCACTCCATCCGTATATCGCCCCGCGATGAACTCTTTTGGCTCGCAATGCAGCAAGCCGCATTCAGGATGCATCGATAAAAACAGGAAAACGCCAACGTTCTGCATTTTGCTCCCCATGCCGGCTATCACAAGGTGTCGCTCGTTTCGCAACGCCTCTCCCCACGCTTCATCTAGCTTTCTCACTACATCTCTGTAGTCGCGTGTATCGACTGATACTCCGCCGGACCGAACATTGTAGAGCTTTGCAATTGCGTCAAATCGCCAACCATTCTTTACTTTGTCCGGTGGCGAACCAAGAAACCAATGGATTGACCGTTGTGTCACGTTGTATCGTGCTTCCGCGAACGTCGTCATCGACTTAACCCGCTGAAGGCTGAAGCTGGGAATCGCTATCAGTTCCGTGGCAAGCGGCCCTTCATTTCGGCCCGGAAACGCATCACACTCATACGTTTCTTCAACACCACGCGACTGAAAATACGTAGCCTCGTAACTCTCGGCGATGGATAGATTATCTTCCGGGTCTGTGACCCGAGAAAAAAATTTCGTCCAGTCGGCGTTCGTAGGGTGATACTCTCTTGCTTCAGCATAAAACAGTCGAGTATTAGCAGCCGCACTTTTGTCCCACAGCGCTTTCAGCACCCTCGATGTCACGTACGACGCCATTGCGGAAACATCGATCAAAACGTCTTCTCCTTCACCCGCGTGTGCCTCTATTTTGTGGCAAATTTCCGAGAGGAAAGTCGATCTATCATACTTCACGCGAGACCGGGTGGCGCTGGGGATTGACTCAAGTCGCGCTATCGCCGATGCGTTATCTTCAGTATTCGTTGGGTACTCAACAATCAGAAGATGTTTGACTTTCGTATCGGCAATTTCATCAACAATCGCTACGGCTCGCTCCTCAAATCCCGCGCACACAATCATCAGGGAGATCTCTTGCCCTAGAAGTTCCTCTCTGTTCCAGGGAATCAACTGCGGCAACCTGCCGACGATATCTGCGATTACTGTTTGTTCAATTTCCGCCATCTTCTTCATCCTCTGGAAAAAGACGTTTCTGTCGATCGACTGTCCGATTTGCCTCGGGCTCAGCCTCCACAGCTGTCGCGGGAGTTGAATCTTCACTTCTGACTCCCAGCTCGTTAAGTACGAACGTCCGAGGGTCGGTCAACAGCCACAGTAGTCGCTGTACATTATCAATTCGTATCGGTCGATGCCGTCCGAGAGCCGATGTGTACCGAGCCAATAGAATCCGCCTGATCATGTACCTTCTCGTGGCGTCTCGTGCTTCCATCGCCCGGCTCGGTTGAATGGGAAAGAGCACGCCTGTACGAGTCAGCTCATGCAACAGGACCGCAGAGTCCGGATATTGGTGTTCAAGGTCACGAAGGGCTGTTTCACTGACATCTATATAGTTTTTCACGAGAGGCACGAGCTTTTTGTCTTTCATTACCTCTCTGCTCAGGATGCATTCTTTAGACAGCCAGCACAGCCGATCGGCAATCTCGTATTTCTTTCGACCATCCTGCGACTGGTGACGGATGTACTCGAACTCTTGTTTAGCGTATTCGCGAATAGCTTCGTCCTGCTTTTGCGGTGGAATCACCCTCGGTTGCTTCCAGTTCACCGAAGCATGTTCGAACACTCTTCTGACGACATCGATTCCCATGGCAAAATCGCCGGAGCACAGGTCACTAATCGTGTCGAGGCCGTGGTAGTAGAAGCGTTTGTCGGCCCTATGCGAATCTCTAATAGCTGTAGCCATTGGAATAACAGGACCAATGCGACTTAACGGCAGCACCGTTAACAAGTTGATCGGAGCATTGCAGTACTCAAAACGTTTCTCCAGAACATTCTGCAAGAATTGATACCGGCGAGTACCGGTCAAGCTGACATACTCAAAGCCAACGTTCACTTCACTAACTTCACGGCCTTCCTGTACGCCCTCAAGGTCCACGCCATCATACTCCGATGTTACCTTGAATATTGGGCTGCCTTGTTTCGAAAACGTAATGGCCTGATTGAGTCTCTGTTGCAACCCACGCGGGATGCGTTGATTGCTGTAGTCGTCGATCAGAAAAACGATTCGGCGACTCATGAGGACAGGCCATGCAGACTCCAAGTCGCGTACCACGTCGAAGACAAGTTGAGCATCGGGGCGGTGTGAAGGTTCGCTTTTGTCCAAGAGGCGAATCCACAAATCATCGCGCGATCGCTGGATGTCGTGCTTTAGCGTTGTAAGCTCAGATGTACCCGCGTAGTGTATCGCCGACTGATCGATTGCGAGTCGCGTTCGAATTGCACGGGCACATTCGTGCGCGATCGTTGTCGTCATGGTTCCGAGCGATCCTGCGGCGTCGCCGAGGGACTTGGTTGTTGCTACGGTGTGGATCGAGTCAAATGTATCTACGAGTGCTTCGATCAAAAGAAGGTTAAAGTATCGGACGACATGGCCCTCAAGTGCAGAGAAATCAGATTCTTTCATTAGCCAAAAACGCGACCGTAACTCTTGACTACTCGAGAGGTAGATCCCAAGGAACGGGATTTTTTCAAGTTCTTCCTTTGGGTTTTCGCTGGCAAGTAATGCTTTAATTGAGAGCGAGCGGAGGATGGTGGACTTTCCGGAGCCCCGCGGCCCATAGATGTACAACGGCGAACTGCTTCTACAGGCATCAATACGCGGATACTCTTCTGAGAACAGAGTCATGAGTTGCCTGTCACTACGGATCAATTCGGCGGAGGGCAAATCAAACGGAGTCGTCATTTGTGCCGTACCGGCTCCGATAGAGTCTCGCCAAAGCGTCTCGATTTCTCGGTACATCTGAGCCGGGTCGTCTATTCGTCGAGAATGGTCAGGATCAACCATGCGCCTGAGAAGTTCTGGGAGATCACGGAGAAAACGCTTATCAGATGGCGACAGGCGAGACATCGATGACAGCATCTTGTTGTACAGCCCACACAGATGACATACGACCCATTCTTGATCAGTTCTGGCAAACCAATTGAGACGCCTTTTGAGGTTCTGTATATTTTCTGACAGGTCCGCATTGCCAACAGCCTCAAGCGCAGAACATTGGTTGTGCCACGCTTCAATGAGCGCGTCCCGCCGATCAATGGATTTGAGCTGCCCGGTGTCGATCACGGCTAGGTGATGGGAGGAGTGTTGTGCAAGCGGATCGGTCCGGGGATAGATCAAAATGTTTCGGTCGTGCAGATCGTTGTGTGTGAGGCGTGGATTGCAAGTACGAAGTTCCTGCAGAACTTGGCATAGATCCTTTGCAAGGGAACAAAACACGTTGCCGTCTACGGTGTTTCGATCATCTGCAATGAATGCCTGGAGCGTAGGCCCAGCGATCCAATCAACAACTACCCCATAAAATGCGGTCAGATCGATGTTGGTTGTTTCGAGATTTACGTCTCCGTAGAAGTCGATTCTTGCAAAGCGTATGCTGTCCAGCGCACTGGCCCACCGTGCTTCAGCGTCGAGACTATGCGTCGAATACTCTGCCTTGAGGACGATTTTCAACGCATAAGCACGTCCGATCGAATCCTCAATTTTCCAAGCAATCGCCGTTTGTCCTCGACCGATCTGGCGAATGATGACGTACGAACGTCGGTCATTTCTCCAGTTTATCGTCAACGATCGTCCGGCGAGTGGTGAAGCTTCAAGTTGATTCAGCAGTTCACGGTCAGGCAGCACGTCGATCGCCTCGAAGAAATCTCTCTTGCAGAAAGTGCTGCGTATTGTAGGAGGTTCCGATCATAAAGTGGAGTTTCGGCGTTTTCTTGTCGCTGTGGTTCGCTCCCTGCTTGGAGAATCCCTTGGTGTTGCCAACGAGTGTCCAGTTTGCGGCCCGGTAGCAAGTCCCCTCAAATCTAGAGGGATCAACAAATGTTTCTATAAATAGAGGAACCGTTTGGAAGCGAACATTCCAATCAGCGACCACTTGCTTTGTTGCTGATGCAAGAATTCGAGATGCCAGATTTCGGACTTTCACATGCGGCAGGATAAGGAATCGATTGTTGGAGATTACCGAAGCTCGAATGTCATCCAGCGAAAGTCCGAAGTCGCCAAGCAAACTGTCCCGTCCCTTGAGACTCCATGCCGCTTCCGAAAAGGAAATCGCACCCAGTGTCTTGCCGTCACCTAAAATGATATATCGAATCAGCCGGCCGACAGGAGTAGCGAGGCCGAGGTAATGGTGCTTGGCAATCAGCGAGTTCCAGATTCGTGACTCCCGAGCGTCTTTGACGAATTCAAGTCGCAAAATCCTTGGCATCGCCGAGACTTCGTCCGCAAAATGAAGGTCACAAACTTCCTGACGAGGCGGACGCCCACCGCGATCCAATTTCTTCGGTGGAAGTTGAAGGTATCCGAGTGCTTCCAGTTTGAGCAACGCGACTCGACATCCTCGATCCTTAAGTCGCCCATTTTCCTGTCGCCAACTGATCGCTTCGCAGACCGCTTCGGACAGCTTAGTTCTACCCCACGTCGGATGGTTCCGAATCAGTCTGCGGATGAGGACGAGATCGCCTTGAGCGAAGGCCCTGCCGCGTACAACGATTCCATCTGACCGGGGCCACGCGGTTCGCATCCACCATTTCTCCACAGCTCCAACCGGAATACACAAAGTGTTAATTCGGTTTGCACGGCCGGAAACTGAATCAAACCCAATGCAACCGCCCCAATCGATGCCTGTGGCAAAGTCTTTTCACGTCTCCATATCGTCAGAGTCCACGAAGTAAGGTCTAACTCGCAACAGGGCAGTTTTTTCGATGGTCGTGGGCGTTCTTGGAGTCTTCATGCGATCGAGCTGAAGTAAACAGGTAGTGCATGTGTGCCGTCGATGGATGCAGTGTTGGTTCCCGCCACATGATGGGCGGCCGTAAATTGGGGCTATGTAGTGCGAAAATCGACAGTGTCGCCAATTCATCGACGATCGGATTGTTGTCGAGTGGAAACGGTGGGCGTTGCCCGCGCGGTGAGGCGTAAGTGGTGCTGGCATGGCGTCGCATGGCCGCGTGGGCGACCGCGACAGTGGGGAGGTGAAGCGGCGACGGTCATGATCGTGTCATGCCAGCCGGTCGAAGCTTTTTCGGTGTGGCTGTCGTGGCAGATGCCGTCGATGTCGTGCCTCGCTTCGTGTCGCTTGCTTTAGGCTTCCAGCAGCCGAGGTGTCGGTCGAATTTCGTTCGCCTCGTCTTCGTCGGAATTTCGCCGGAGCCAGCGAACTCGAACCGCGATCGCAAGCGTGATACGAACACGTTTTTGGCATTGAAGGTGCCAAGAATTTGCATGGACCTTGGAAACACGGGCTGGTGGATGGCGATGGGTATTCGGCGGAGGACTGGCGTGTTTGAGTGAATGAAGGACAGGTGTGAAGGAACCGGACGCTGGCGGCTATTGATTTATTGGGATTTCACAACCGGAAACGTTAGTGAGGGATCGAATTGCCTGCATTCTTCGGCAGAAATCCCTCGCTGACGCGTTTTGAAGTTGCGCAAACTGTCCTGATATTAACCCGAAGCGCCAGCGAGGCAAACAAGTGACGTCTGCCCTTCCGCGTGAAGTGTTTGCCTC
>JBBRJI010000294.1:0-7020 GCA_038219625.1 Pirellulales bacterium
GTTGGGCGTTGATCTGAGTGGGCGAAACAAGAATCATTGGAATCGGGAGACCGTTGACTGTAAGGCAGCTTTCTCCTAGCGCAGTAGGGAGCGGGATGAAGCTACTCACCTGATTCACTGGACTTAAGCTAGAACCAAAAACCGAGACTAAACTACCGGGCGCGGCAATTGCGGTCTGATCTGCAGCGTTCACAAGTCTGTCGATCCGGGGCATGGAAACAGCCACATCATAAGCCCATGGCAGAACGGTGATGCCGCTAATCGACAGGTTCGCGATCGCACTCCGACTATAAAGCGGAGCTAATGTCCGCGTAAATAAGGCCCCGGTATCCCCCAAGAGTGGAGCCTCGACCATCCGGGTGGATCGCAGTTCAGAGGTTGAACTGGCTAAACTCAAGCGCTGGATTATCCCCGGACTCACGAGCGACGCCGCAGTCGTGCGAATTCCTGCTTGATCGACAAACGCAAAGCCGGAGCTCGTCGCACTCGACGCATCGAACGTTCGAACCGGGACGAGTGAAGCGTTAAAGAGGCGATTACCAACGACATACTGGTCAAAGTTAGATGCCGCATATGCACCAGAAACCCCACCAGTGTCTTTCCTCCCGATGGTAAAGGTATCGACGTTAGCGTTATATAGGAGCAAACTTCCGTCAGCCTGGACGGCCATGATGGACGAGCCGTTAGCCCCGGCAACAAGTACCGTGTTGATATTAATCTTGTTTTCGAAGATCCCGAGTGACGGCAATTCAACCGCGCTGCGGGTTGTCATGTCGACACGATCAATGGTGTGGGCCGGACCCGCAACACGACTTGCAACGAGAACCGCGCGCGCCGACGCCGCGATCGATCGCGGATAGTGGCCTCCCGGCATCCGGATCGGCGCTTCGGCTTGTAGCGTTTCAAGGTCGAAAACGCTGATGATTTGTGCATTGTCATGACCGACCAAAAGTTGACGACGGTCGAACGTAACGGCTAGTTGAGTAGGCGTATTACTAGTTTTTAGAGTCGCGATTTGACTATGCGACTGGCCGTCGAACACCAAGACCTGATTCCGGTCTTGGCGGAGAACGAAGTAACGATCGCGCAACGGATCGGGAAGGATGTCGACAAGCTTTCCAGGAACGTTAACGCTTAATCCTCGCTGGTCTGGCTCTTTGTTGTTTACCAGAATTCTCACCGGAAGGGGTATGTTGACAGCTTCGGGGGCGCGCACAGTTAAGGCGCCGACGATCGTTCCCTTCAGATTTTGAAACGTCGCGGGATCTAGACGAAGGGTAATTGTCGCCGGGGTTGTCCCTGACGAAGGGCTCACTGTGACACCTGTCATCGAAGTGGCGACCGTAAAGGGAACCCGCGAACCCCCAATATCCGAGAGGACGATTTGCCGGGTGGCAGCCTGCCGCTCGCAGAATGAACTCTGAAAGACAATGTCTTCGGCAGAAAACGCAAGTCTCGGATGGGTATCCAAAGAGCCAATTGGAAATATCGTTACGCCGCTTTCTGAAATGGAGTAGATAGCTCGCCCGTCGCTACTCATGAGACTTCGTCCAGTGAGATTCTCCGGCAATTGGAGCCGTTCCAAAACGGTTAAGTTCTCGATGTCGAGGACCTGCAAAAGAGGCGGCTCTGAGATCGTTGTACTACCACCGCCGGTCGTGCCTCCAGTCGCCGGTGCTGTTTTTGTCATCTGAGCGAAAATCATTCCCCGATTTGAGTCCATCACGTGACTGCCGATATTGAGGATGCCCGAAGGATCCGGAAACTGCGCGACTAAATTCCCCTGCTCGTCGTGTAAGGCCCAGCCAGCAAGATAGCTGGACCCGTCCCGGTTTACACTCACAACACGAGGACCGAGGGGAGGTGAGGAAATCCAGGCCAACGCGCGTAATCTGCGGGACGTAACGTCGAAACTAAACTCAATCGTCTGGCCGTCAGATGCACCACCCGCTGCAATTCCGTAGATCTTCAACCCGTCGCCGGAGGTCGCCATCGAACTGGCAACGATATTGGCCGGAACATTACCAACAGGGGTAGGTAATGTCTTCGTAGTAACGCCTTGAATTGTATCGAGAGTTTGGGTAATACCGCTAGCCGGATCGAGTAAAATGAACTCGGTAGTGGTCACGATAAGGGCTTTATTGTCAACTCCAAAGGCGACGCCGAGAGGGGGCTGGCCCATCGAGAAGGTCTGCCGCGTGTTTGACACCAAGTCCAGGATCGATAGTGAATTCTGGCTGGTTGCTGGGGCCTGGAAATTACCATAGTGACACACCACAAGATAGCGACCGTCGGGCGAGAGCGCAAGCGAACTCGGAAAAGGGGCTACGTTGATGGACGTCTGAACGGAGTATGTTCCCAGCGATACAACATCCACGCGGTTCGCTGTAAAGTTCGCCACGTAGAGAACTCGCCTCGCCTCGTCAAGAGCCAAGTCCGATGCTTGGCCGCCGACCGCAACAACTCGCCCAAACTTAGCAGCATGAGCAGTAGTACCAATACTCAGGGCCAGCAGCATCGCGCTTGCTGCACACACTCGACGAACGAATTTTTCAGCCATAGTTAACTCCATCAAGATAAGAATTCTTCTTCCGACGCTCAGTCTTTCTCTTAGCCGAGAGATCCGACCTAAAGTGCCCATCGAGTAAGCAGCTGAGCCATTTTACTTTTAACTACTAGACCAACGCTCATGGGAATGCACTAATTCTGCGACTTGCAGTTAGTGTCTCGATAATCGAATCCACTTGGATTCCTTTTATTCTTCTGTTTTACGACGCCGTAACACGATCAGTCCAATAAAGACCGCCGCGAGAGCCGCGCAAACAATTCTAACCATTGATTCATCCATTGTTTTCTCCTTTGTTCCTACGTCCGGCTACGATATTTGTTCGGGCCGGGCACATCAAATTTACGCTACCTAGATACTGTTCATCATCGGCAGCAATTCCCGCATGATCTTGAATGCCATTGGTCCGACAGTTACGACGAACAATGACGGTAAGATGCAGAAAAAGATTGGGAAGATCAGTTTGACCCCAAGCTTAGCGGCCTTCTCTTCGGCGATCTGGCGGGCTTGAACCCGCATATAGTCCGCGTGCGCCCTGAGGCTCTGCGCTATGCCCGTTCCAAATCGATCGGCCTGGATTAGTACAGCCACGAGCTTTTTCAGGTCCTCTACCGACGTTCTTTCCGCTAGATTTCGTAGCGCATCGACACGACGCTTTCCAGCTTTTAGCTCTAGATTGACCATCGTAAATTCTTCGGCGATCTCACGATGAGCGTGTTCAAGTTCCTTTGCAACCTGCATGATCGCTTGATCAAGACCTAAGCCGCTCTCGACGCAAACGACCAAGAGGTCAAGTCCGTTCGCCAAGCCCCTCTGAATTTCCTTCTGGCGCCGCTGGGATTTGATTTTTACGTATTCATTCGGCCCAAAAAACCCGGCCGCCGCCGAGGCGAGAATCGCTAAAATCTTATTCGAAGAATCAGACTCAGAATTGGCAACAAGAAGCCCCATGGCGACCGGCATGGCAACCCCGAAAAACACTTTGCAGCCGTACAAAATCCGCAAAGCATTGTCGCCTTTGATTCCAGCTCGGATGAGACGGCGTCGCATGACTGAGACATCCTTCGGCGACGTCGGCAGGACTGTTCCAAGTCTTTTGATAAGATCGTGGAATACTAGGCTCGGATGAGTAGGAACGCGATCGGGAACATGAACCCCGGCGTTTGTGACTCGCTCAATTGCCTCTTTGGGGCGCACCCACATCCGCATTCCAACCAAAGAAATAGCCAAGGCTACGGCGAAAAACAAGACGAAAGTAATTAGGAATGCCATGGTCTAGACCTCGATGTCCACGATCTTTTGGATGAAGAAGTACCCGAGCATTTGCAACAACACGGCGGCCACCATCATGATGTTGCCCATCTCATCATTGACGAAGAACCGGACGTAGTCGGGATTGGTCCAGAAAGTCAATACGGCAACCCCAATCGGAATGCTGCTCAGTGCAATACCAGTCATCCTGCCATGAGCACTGATCGCCTTGATCCGTCCTCGAAGCTTGAATCGTTCGCGAATAATGTAGGCTAATTTGTCTAAAATTTCGGCCAAGTTACCGCCGGTTCTTTTTTGGAGCATTACGGCAGAAACGAAAAATTGGACATCGAGAAGTGGAATTCGATGGCCTAATTTTTCGAGTGCCAACTCAAGGGGCATGCCTAGGTTATGTTCCTCGAAGGTGCGGCGGAACTCACCAGCAAGAGGCTCCTGAAATTCTCGATGGATCATCTCAAGCGAGACGGAAAAACCATGACCAGCCCTCATCGACCGTGCAACAAACTCGAGGCTTTCGGGGAACTGCTCCTCAAACTTAGCGATGCGGGCAGATCGTTTTCGAGCAACATGAACAATCGGCAAAAGCATGAAGCCGAAAGCAGGAAGGAACGCGAGGTGAACCAATTGAGGCGGAAGGTAGATCCAAGCAATGGCAAACGCAGCGAGAAAGCAGCCTAGGCAAGCATGCACGAGCCGAGCGACACTCCATTTGAGACCGGCCTGTTCGAGCATCGTCTGAAGGCGGTCCTGCAATTCCAACTTCTGGAGGAGCCGGAGGGCAACCTTTCCGGTTGTGACATCCTCTTTGGAGATAAGATCAAGCTTTTTTGTTGGGGCTTTTTCTACTTTGATGGGGGTTCCCTGCAGACGACTGCGCACCCGACCAAGGTCAATGTTTCGGAAATAGCGGTTCACCAGCCACCAGGCGCCCATCGCCACGGCCCAAACCAAAACGAGAATTGAAAAGAAGGTGAACATGAATATTACTCAGTGGCGACAAAATCTAGGATCAAATTATGTGGCTACGGAACCTCTAGTACTTCATCGAACAAATCGGTCCGCAACTTGATACCGGCAGCAAGTAATTTTTCGTAGAACTTTGGTCGGATGCCCGTGGCGGCGAATCGACCGAGCACTTCGTTGTTTGGACCCAGGCCCCGCTTTTCGAAAACAAAGATATCTTGCAGCGTGACGACGTCGCCCTCCATTCCGGTCACTTCAGTAATGCTCGTCACCCTGCGGGTACCGTCAGAGAGTCGCGCAGCTTGCACAAAGATATGAACCGCACTGGCAATCTGCTGGCGAATGGAGATCAACTGCATGTTTGCATTCGCCAGTGAGACCATCACTTCGAGTCGAGCGACGGCATCGCGGGGGGTATTTGCGTGAACGGTCGTCAGCGATCCATCATGGCCCGTATTCATGGCTTGCAGCATGTCGAGCGCCTCTCCACCGCGGACCTCGCCGACGACGATTCTGTCTGGCCGCATACGAAGTGAGTTGATTAGAAGTTCTCTCTGGCGGATGGCCCCGTTTCCTTCGAGATTCGCGGGTCGCGTCTCGAGCCGAGCGACATGAGGTTGCTTTAGTTGTAGTTCCGCCGCATCTTCGATTGTTACAATTCGCTCCTTTGGAGCGATGAAGGCCGAAAGGGCATTGAGAAGAGTGGTCTTTCCAGCGCCGGTGCCACCGGCGATGATGATGTTCATGTGGGCTTTGACCGCAGCCTCGAGCAGCTCCATCATTCCTTGCGTCAGAGCTTTTTTCGAGACAAGATCGGCCGGCATCAGCTTGTCTTGAGAGAATCGCCGAATCGACATTAAGGGCCCATCGAGCGCCAACGGCGGGATGATCGCATTGACGCGGGAACCGTCTGCGAGTCGGGCGTCAACCATTGGATTCGACTCGTCGACTCGTCTGCCTACTTGAGAAACGATCTTGTCTATGATCCGCAACAAATGCTGGTCATCACGAAAAGTAACGTTGGTGAGTTCGAGTAACCCTCGGCGCTCAACGTAAACCTGTTTGCTACCGTTGACGAGGATGTCCGAGATTGTCGGGTCTGCCAGCAGGGGCTCAAGCGGTCCGAGGCCAAAGACTTCATCGAGTACTTCATCACAGATCTGTTGTTTTTCGACCGAGCTCAGGAGCGTTGGCTCTCCGTCGATCAGGGTAATCAGAGCCTGACGGACTTCACCCCTTACTCGCTGGTTGTCGATTGTGGCGAGAGCTTCTAGATTAATTTTATCAAGAAGTTTGCGATGAAGCGTAAACTTCAACTCTTGATATTCAGGCTTCGGCCCAGATCTTTTCTGAGTTGAGTTCTTCATCAAGCGTTGCTCCCAACTCAACTGTTGGGCTGTTTTAGGTTCGATATTGGAAATGGCCATTTAGGTATCCATCAACGCGAATTGAAATTAGACTGAACGGGTGGCTTAGATTTGAGAGAGTGCTGGGCTAGGGCCAAACAAGGCTGACGTCTTCTTTTTTTCCGATGTCGTTAAGCCGGCGATTTTGCCTGCCAAGCCCTCGAGAGCCCTGACGAGTTCGCCGTCTCCGGAGAGCGGTTCTCCTCGGGTCACCACGCGGTGAAGCGAAAAGTAGTCATTCGGAAGAGTCGTATGGACGCCAGCATTAAACATCTTCCCCAGGTCGTTGCCGTCAAGCCCGTCTTTTCGATTTAGCCGGTTCACAATCACCCGCAACTTTTCCCGGTCGAAGCCGAGTTGCTGTAGCATCTGCAATGCTTTCCGCGTGAGATGCAAGCTGGGAAGTTCGGCGGTCGTCACAAGGAATCCGGAGTCGGACTGGGCCAGAGAAATCAAACTGGATTTATCAAAGACCGTCGGAAGGTCAAGAATAATGAAGTCGTATAGGGTCCTTACCAAGTCCATCACAGACTCTAGGCGGGCGACATCGACCGGGGTTAAGTGAGGTTCGTCGGGACTGGCGAGCACATCGACACCTTCGACCTCCGTGACCATTGCTGCGAACGAGATGGGATCGATTTGCGGCCGGACCTCCATCGCGTCCAAAAGCGATTGTGAGTGCTGGACCTTTAGGTAGAAGCCAATCGTTCCGCCCATCAGATCGAAATCTGCGAGTAAGACCCGCTTCCCTGTCAATCGTCGAAGGGCAAAAGCGACTTGGGCGGCGATTGTTGAGGCACCCGATCCAGGCTT
>JBBRJI010000295.1:0-7009 GCA_038219625.1 Pirellulales bacterium
GATGGGTTTCGATCCGCGTTCCGGCAAGAATTTCGATCACCGAAACCGCCAGTCTTGGAACGGCTTGGCATCGAGCCGACGCTTTGGTCCGCCATGGTGAGGGATTTTGGAAGAGCGTTTATGAACGTAGCCGGAACGGCAAAAAGTGTTTCGGAGGCTCGCAGTCGTAAAACGCATCGCAAGTTCTACCGAGCGCGAGTCTGATAATCGCACTCGTGGCCCAATTCTAAAATGTGTCTCCTTGCGGGAATGCCGGCAAAGGTAGTTGTCTGCGCTTATTTCAAATGATTGGAAGCGAAATAGGGAAGCAGTACCAATTTTCCGAGCAGTCCGCGCCGACAATATCTCAAATCGAGGGTCAGGAAATCGAGACCGCGCATAAAAGTGTCGTGTCCCCATGTTGCACCCTCGCTTCGTATGAATGGGCCGGATCCAGGTCGGAACAATCGCTGCCAAGCGAAAAACCGGAGCAGCGTCATCAAGCCACAAATGAGAGGAAGTTGCCAAAAAGGCAACCGATCTGCTAAACTAACGGCAAGTCGTGGCGAGTGTGCTCAGTAGTGTTCGCACAGGGTCACGGCGAAGCGGCTTAGCCCAACGCTCGATCTATCCCGCGGCTCCGCTTCGCTACTCTCGGGATAGATCGCTAAACGTTATCCGACTGAGATCACACTGACTGCAATCGGTTGATCCAGTGTTCTCCGGGGGGTATAACGTATGGCTACGTCCAAAAATGCGGGAAACTCAATGACTTTGCACGAAATCGAGAAACACGTCGCGGAACTTCCGCCCGAGCAATTTGCTGCGTTCGCTGATTGGTTCGCCGAATTTAAAAGCGATCAATGGGATCGACAAATCGAGTCCGACGTGATCGCTGGCCGATTAGATCACTTGATAAAAGAAGCAACTGATGAACGGGACGCCGGGCTGACACGCCCATTATGACGCATCAAGCGACATCCAGGTTCTGGAATTGCTACGATTCATTGCCGCCTGACATTCGCTCGTTGGCCGACAAGAACTTTGAGTTGCTAAAGTCTGACTCGGGGCATCCGTCGGTTGCAACGGAGCGGCGGTGGCCGGGGCGCGGGACTCTTAGGGACTTCTAGTAGGGGACTTCTAGGGACACCAGAAAGCGCCGGGATAAACCGGCTTGTAGTGGGGAATGAAAGTGTCCTACAGTGAAAGCATATCCAGTTACATTGGCCCCGAGTCGTACGCTGATGGTTGCGGAATAGACAGAATCACGGCATGATATTAGAGTAAGAAAGTCGTCGTCTAAACTAATCGCAATTGCTGTCGTTACCGACGCGAGACAACGACGCGCTAACAGTTTTCAAGGTTCAGCGAGGATTGCATTGATGTTAGAACGTTTTCGTCCAATTGGGAAGCAAATAACTGGACACTTCCTTGGCGTCGCTGCTTCGCGAAGGCAAGTTTTGCTTACCGTGTTGAGCAAGTTACGGCACTGCAAGGTCTAAAATCCCAACAGTTCGGACTGCTAAAAATTACCTGCTATCTTCAGAATCCCATTAGAAACCGGGCAATAGAAATAACACGCCCTCACCAGCCTCTAGAACAACGACGCAGAATTTTCGCAGACCTAACGCCGCAATGCGATTTTTTGGCAAGATTTCTGGTATCGTTGCACGATTCGATATCTCCCGAACGAAGGAGTACAAAAGTGGACCTTCCGGATAGTAACGAAACCAAGTCGCCTATCGTTGTTGTGATCTTGGACTGCGACAATTGCAGTTGCAAAACGACGCTTTGAAGACAACTTTCCGCTTTGAAGACCGAGCATGGGTATCACAATTCACTATCGAGGCAAGATCGATGACTTGACAAGGGTTGAGGAACTCGAGAACCGCGTGCTTGATCTCGCGTTTGCATTGGGCGGACGTGCTACTGTGTGGCGATCGTTTGCCGACAAAGATCCGAGTCGAGTGGTGCGTGGTCTGATGCTTGAAATGGCACCCGGTCAAGAAACTTTCAGTTTGCTGATTTCACCGGAGGGCTATCTCACTCCGTTGTTTCAAATCGAGGATGCGGAAAAAGGAGTGCTCGACAAGCCACCCTACTGTTCCATCAAAACACAGTTTGGTTCGATCCATGGACACGTCGCTGTCGTCCATTTGCTCCACGAGCTGCGCCAACAGTATTGCAGCGATCTCAAAGTATCCGACGAAGGCGAATTCTATGAGACTCGTGATGTCAGGCAACTGTCTCGAAAAATGCAATTTCTTGGAACGGCAATCAAGTCGATGGCGGAAGGCTTGCGAAATTATGGCTTGAGCGACGAGGCGGCTGAAGATCCAAACATCATCGCGCTGCGAGTCGAGCGGATCGCCAAGTTGGTTCACGAGACGATGAGCGGTGAGCCGTCGACGAGCCCAGAACATCCGGCGACTGAATCCGATGACGAAGCTTGGAGCGAACCATCGCTCGAAGAAGAGGTCGAATGGATGGACCGTCAGCGACGCAAGAACGATTTGCGGAGTGAAAGAATGACGCGGCGCATCGCCGAAGCCACAGCCGGGGGCATGTCCGCCGACGAAGCATTCGAACTGGCGATGAAGGAAGAGGGATTGTCGGCGCCTTCGACGAAAACAGATACAGACGCATTGCACTCTGCAACTCTCGACGAATCTTTAGAAACACTCTTTCAGGTTCCGAATTCGTACGAAGAGGCCCGCGAAACGAAATTCGACGAAACGGAACTTGGCGAACATCACCCCGCCGTTGCGCTGGCTCAGAGTTTTCTCATGAGCGTGATGGACTTACAAAAGCAGCAACTCTCCGACAACGGATTCGCGACGACACTACTTCGGAGCGCGATAGACATTGTTGGAGGTTTAGTACAAGCGACTAGCGACGAATTGGACGACCGCGTTTACCGAGCGCTCGCGATTACGCAGCTCAAACGCGCGATATCGGGCCACGCCTACGCCCGTGGTGCCGTCTTTGGGTTATCCCGCGAACAGGCTATCACGCGAAAGACGGCCACTGAATTCCAAGAGCGGCTCACGACACTTCTAAACGCACTTCATGACCTCATGTCCAACGCCTGGGACGTACAGACTTGGTAGCCCACGTCCCCTTTCTGGCGGTCCCGTCCGGTTGGATCAACGACGGCAAAAAGCACCGAAATATTTATTCGATAGCATTCCTCTTTTCATCAATCGGTCCATGATACATAATTGCTCTTCAAGTCCTACTAAGGCGAGGGGCAGTTTGAAATCTACCTAAACTGGGTGGCGCGCTCTGAGGTACGAAGGGCGTGGTGAATTGCTAGAGTCATTTGCCACACTTCCCACGCCCATCGCTAATCGCTTTGGGACTCTTGGGGGACTCTTGGGGACACCACTTATTTTTGGGGGGGTGGTTGCGGACAGAATTGGAAATTTTTATGCTAGGGTGATTCTGTACTTTCTTGTATCGGTCATGCGAAGGAGTGAGTCATGGCGAGATTGGCTCGTGCTGAAATTTTTGCCCCGTCGGAAATCGTTGCCGTACATCTAATCGGAAAAACGGTCCACTCTTGCTGCCTCATGGGTTTCGATGAGCGTTCCGGCAAGAATTTCGATCACCGAAAACGCGAGTCTTGGAACGGCTTGGCATCGAGCCCACGCTTTGGTCAGCCATGGTGAAGGATTTTGGACGAGCGTTTACGAACGTAGCCGGAACGGCAAAGAGTGTTTCGAAGGCTCGCAGTCGTAAAACGCATCGCAAGTTCTACCGAGCGCGAGTCTAAGCAACGCTTTCGTTTTTAATCTTCTTGGCAAGCCAGCCAGGCTGCGATAATGGCTGGTTCTTATTTGCAAATGACACGAGACCGCACATAAAAGTGTCGTGTCCCCATGTCCCCCTTCCAAAATCCTTTACCATCGCTGACCAAAGCGTGGGCTCGATACAGGTCGTTCGAAGACTGGCGGTGTGGCGCCTTGCTTTCGCGCCACCGTGTTGCGTGCTAACCAATCCAGGATTTCTAGCTAGATACTCCGCATCGGCCATCGCTAGAAAACCCTTTTCGCTACTTTGCTTGCCGGTACGACAAGGATGTGGTCCCAACGGATCCTTGCGTTCATCGATCGACACGGGAGCAAGAAACGCAACGGTTCGTGGAAGGGACGCAGAATCCAATGCTGCTTTTTCAACACCATCTTCTCCGTTAGCCCGCATGGCGATGTACTACCTAGATCCCAGCGATCGTGGCGACAATGCGACTTTTTTGACAGGTCAACGGGAAGTCTGTACACTTACTTTCATGAATTCTGCAACTGATATTCGATTAGATACGCTTACAACGACTGAGAAATTGATCTTAATGGAGAGACTCTGGATTGATCTTTCGGCACGTCCCAATGAAATCCGATCTCCCGATTGGCACGGTGATGTGCTTTCTGCTCGCCTTCAGGCAGTACAGGAAGGCAAGACTAATTTTATCGATTGGGAAGACGCGAAAAGACGCTTGCGGGAACGGCTCAAGTGAAATTGAGACTATTGCCCGAGGCCGAACTGGATTTGGAACTCGGTGCCGATTTCTACGAATCGCAACGAATGGGGCTGGGGATTTACTTCAATGATTCCTTGGCTTCGGATATTGAGTCGCTACAACTTTATGGTGGGATTCACGAACTATACCGTGAATTTTTTCGATGCTTTTCGAAACGATTTCCGTTTGCAATCTACTACAAGCTTCACGATAACTGCGTGGAAGTTTACGCCGTACTCGATTGTCGAAAAGATCCCGCCGCGATTGATGCGATTCTAAACTCACCACGAGCAAACCAATCCACCTGAGTTACTCCTTCGCTTTGGAAGGACTTTTGGAGACACCACTTATTTTTGGTGGGTGGTTGCGGACAGGATTGGAAATTTTTACGCTGGGGCGATTCTGTACTTTCTTGTATCGTTCATGCGAAGAAGTTGCAGGATGCTTTGCAAGCGGGTCGGAAATCGCGCCCGCCACGTCTCGCCTATTTCATTCCTTGCACCCACTCTTTGAGCATTTGCAACGCTTTTTCATCAACGCGATTGGTGGATAGTTGCGGCATCTGGCCTGGTCCACAAATGCCAACTCGGTGCAGTAGTACAGACCGTTCGATGTCCCCCGGTGCAATGAGCTTTGCTTCCGGTTTCTCGAAATGATGATGGATTGGCTCGACATCCACGATATTCATTTCCCGAAGCCCAGCGTAGTAGGCCAGATTCATCTTGGCGTTGCCTCCACCTGCTTCAACGTGACAGTAAGCACAATTGGAATGCAAAAACGATCGAGCCCGCTGTTCAATAACCGCTTGGGAATCGTATGGGTCGACCAAACGGCGGTTGTCCGCTCCCGACTTACCCATCATGCCATTGCCTTTTACACTCCGCTGACTTTCATTCACCTTGAGCTTCGCTATATGCGTTTCTATCTCGTCTTTTGCGGACCCTTCGATTTCCATTTGACTGCGAAGTGCAGCCTGCGCATTGGGTACCCAGTTGGTTTTTAGTACCCCCATGCTTTCCAGTGCATCCAGTTGATTGGCTTTGACACTGGCGCCATAGTCATGCTCCTTGTTCATTTGCACGGTGGTCAGGCCAAGCAAATAGCCGGCGGCTCGTGTATGACAAACCATGCACTCGGTTCGGCTTGGATAATGCCAACTCTGGGATCGAGCGCCTGCCGCTTCCCGTATCGGAAAATCCTGATCACGTCCAGCAGCTTCGACCAGTTCCGCGTCGGTCCCTTGTTTATTCCAAGCGTACGAGTACCCGACCCATTCCCCTTGCTCTTTGACGAGCAAACGAGTCTCGATCCATTGTTTCGAAGAAGGGTTTCCAGCCACCATCTCCAATGCAAACGACTTGACAATGACGGTCTTTTCCGGAAACTGCCAGGCCCATTGGTCCGGGATTTCGATTTGACCATCCTTTGGCAAAGCGATAAACCTTGACTTCATCGCTCCATCGGACCAGAACGGAGCATTGACGTTGTACGGAATCAGTCCCTCGGCGACTTTGTGATCGATGATTTCTTGAAAGAGCCCAGTCTCACTCAGCAACCTCGGAAAATGGCTCGGCACGGCGTCAACCGGCGATGGTTCCAAATGATAAAGCCCTCCCTGCTTGTCCCCTCGATGATCGACCACGATCAATTCACCGTCAGGGTCAAGCGAGATCGCCGATATTTGAAATGGCGTATCGGCGATTTCACCGTGCCAGAGGGTTGATTTGCCGTCGTGCTTTATTGCCCAGATCTTTCCGGTTGAATAATCGCCGTAGACGTAGGCGCCTCGCAAGGCTGGTAACTTATTTCCGTAATAGACCACTCCACCGGTCAATGATCGCGATTCGCTGTGCGGATGATCGACCGTTGGCAACACGTGCGGCGTAGGCCCGAGTTTTCGTTTCGAGTAGAACGGATGTCCCCCTTCGAATACCGACCAACCATAGTTTGCTCCGCGCTCAATGAGATAGACTTGCTCCCACATATCTTGACCGTTGTTACCAACCCAGATGTGTCCGGTTTTGGGATCGGTGGTGATTCGCCATGGATTGCGCAGCCCATAAGCCCATGTTTCCGGAACCGCGTCCGTGACGTCGACGAAGGGATTGTCCATCGGAACGGAATAGTTTTTGCCCGGTGACGGATGGTCGACATCGATTCGCAACACCTTGGCGAGCAATTGGGTCATGTCCTGGCCTGTGACATTCGCGTCCGAATCGGAGGTTCCATCACCCGTGGTAACGTACATCATCCCGTCGATACCGAAGGTAACGGCGGCCCCGTTGTGACCATTCGATTCCCAATCGATCACAGTAACGTCGTCACCTGTCAATCCGAACGGAGCCGACCTCGACAACGTATGTTGCACGATTCGACTTCGATTGACTTGCCCCTCTTTCTTGCCGTTGCTTCCAATGTACATGAATCCGTTTGCGAGGAAGTTCGGATGGAAGGCGATGCTATAGGCAACTCCTTTTGTCTCCGAGAGCAGTTCCAATTCCGATGGATTGGCTT
>JBBRJI010000296.1:0-6962 GCA_038219625.1 Pirellulales bacterium
TATAGACAAAGATATTCGCAAGATCGCGGGGAGGCGGCGAAACAGAAACGGAGTTTTGAATATCGCGGCGCCAGTCGCCGCAATCCCAATCGCATTCAAAATCGTTACCTTTATCGCTTTCGACAACCGTTACGGGTAACATGGCTGGGATCTTGATCCAGTCCACAAGCATCAAACTTCGTCTTTCTATGGTTGAAAGAACTAGCCTTCTCGACTGAGAGTAACCGGTGAAAAGTTTGGCGCCCGCCTCTGAGAGCTTGTAGGTTTTGGATCGCAGTGAAGCCAAAACGGCATCTACTTGCATTTTCAATTCAAACAGTTTTGCCGCCGCAACGCAAGCTTCCGTTTCATGATCGGTAACTAAGCTTATTTCCGCATCCGTTTTCACAATGGATTTGGCGAAGTGCTCAGCAGCCTTGCTCGCTGAATTAAAATTCTCCCAATGGTGATCGTGGAGGAAGCAAGTATCCGCCGACGGGTGCAGATGATCCTTCCAAGAGGCACTGAGCGGTGCATTTTGGCATGACGCTAACAGTCCGGCCGCTAAAGCGGCACGAAAAACGGTACGAATTGGCTTGCAACGCATCGTGAGAAACCTTTTTAGTTTCGTCGGTCGGTCGCCAATGCAAAAAAGACTGACTCAGCGCCGTGGCTGAATCAGCCTTCCGTGGCCATCGGCGAACCAAACAACAGTTTGGGAGTATTATAATTAGGTGGGATGCCGAGCACCCACGCCACAAATCCACTGTTGCGTTGAGCTCGACTAATGATAAATGAGTTATCGAATTCGACAGTTCAAATCATTAGCAGAGAACTCAACGCAACATGAAATAACTCCCTAGTCGCTACCGATTACCCATTCCGCAAGCATTCTTTCGATCGTGCGGCCTCTACCGATTCTTCGCAAGAATCTCGTTGATTACCATCTCTGGCGATCCGGTCGCTTGCATTCGCGTCATCCAATACGCCAGCTCCTGTTGATTGGGGGCTCGATTCATCAGGGAGGTAATGAGTTGTTGAACGTACGTCGCTTCGTTCGAGAATCGCTCTCGGAACTGAGCGCTCGACATCAGTTTGACTTTAAGATCGTTGATCGAATTGCCTTGCTGCAAATAGGACTGCCATGCGACTACTTCGCGAGCACTTGGGGCTCGACCAAGCAATTGGAGGAATAACTCATTCAACGCGTTGGGACCAAAAGTTCCGGGATACCCTGCGTTGACCAAGTTGCCTGGAATACCTGGCGAAAAGGTTGTTTGACCTGGACTGTTAAAGGATTGCCCACCCGCTTGCTCCAACGTGAGATTATACGATTGCCCTAAGTTATTTACATCCACACCGATTGGTTGAGGAAGGCCATACATGAGTTGATTGCCTACGAAAATGGAGGCTGTCAATTGATATTGATCTCTCGGATCGATGTACCGCGGGTCGAAATGAAGTTCAAATCCAAACGGTCCAAACCCATCTGCTCGCGTAACGGATTTGCCACCCGCAATCTCATAGTATGGTTTGGACACATTCTGCAATTGAACCATCAGTGTCGAGCCGTAGGGAAGCTGCGATCGGTCTCGTGTCGTGACCGTGCCTGTCAAAGTACTCGAAGACGAGTTCATTGAGACCGGTAATGAAGCAATCCTTTGCTGGCGAGAATTGAATACAAGCAACGAAACGCGTCCCAGTGCATCCGTATTTTTCCGAATCTCATCTGCAAGTTCCACGATTCGGTTATCAAAGCTGCCAATGCGTGTACCGCCAACGGCCATGATGATGTCGTTGGGTTGCAAGCCTGCTTGCTGTCCGGCGCTGCCCGGTGCAATTTGAGTGATGACCGCTCCGACATCCGAATTCTCGACATAAACGCCCAATTTCCAATCTTTACGGGCAGGAGCCAACATCGGCCCGGCCCCTCCATACCCGCTAGGACTAAACCCGCCAGAACCGGTTGGATTGAGCGGGGAATAGGGCGTAGATGAATAACCGGAGGTCGAAGGGAAGCCGGTGGTCGGCGAACCGTAGTTGGGGGCTCCGCCTGGGATCAACACTTTGGGAATGGCGCTCGTAAAATCAAGCCAATTCGCTTGTCCAAAACAAGAAACTGGACCCGAGAAAGCTGCGACGGCCAAAAAAAAGAATAGTTTCAAAAGTTTCATGCTTGAGTTCTTTACTGAAAGAAGTGAGTTGTCTGAGTCAAAAAGACCTATCGCATTTGTGGGCCGCTAATTTGGTCGAGCTGCTTTCGGATAAAGGCAGGATCTAGAGGGAAAAAACCTTCGCGGACGGCTTCTAACTGGCCGTCCCGGCTTAATACATAGCGAAGCATGGCTTCTCTCAATCCTCCGTCCGAAGTCATCTGTGACTTGTCGACGACTAGCACGAGCGGACGCACAAAGGGATACTGGCCCGAGAGAAAACTCTGTTCGGTGGCTGGCACTTTGGCTCCGTTGAGAATCAGCGCAACCGGTCGCACTTTTTCATTTGCTTCGCCGAAGCCACAAATCCCTACTCCGGCCAGGTCCTCACCGATCGCAGCACAAACTTCGTCGCTACTTCTGTGCGATTGAGCCTCTTTGGTCATTTCTCCGCCGCGGAGAACGAGTTGCTTGATGAAGGAAGTTGTTCCGCTAATTTCGCTGCGAGAATGAATTCGAATTGGCTTTTTCGAGATCTCACCTGCGACTCCGAGTTCGCCCCAGGTAGATACGTGCTTTCCCGTACTACCCGATGCGCGAAAAATGGATTCCAACTGTTCTGGTGTGACGCCAGAAACGGGATTGTCCTTGTGAACATAGAGAGCAAGCGGATCGAGGGCTACGATCACACTGAGAGGATCCTTGCATTTCCCTTTTTTCAACAAGTCCAAATCCTCAGCATTGAGTGGACGGCTCGACCCTGCGATGACCATAGGATCTTCGGCCAACGATTTGATTCCCACGTCGGTTCCATCCGCACCGCGAGTAAAAACAACCTCTGGGTGAAATTTTCTGAAACGATCAGCCCACAGCTTACCGATCGTCAACATGGTAGTTGAACCGGAGAGAACGGCCGAACCTTTGATTTCTTTTTTCTTGTGATACGGCTCGATCGATTCAATCAATTGCATCAGAGCAGCATGTTCAAGATCGTTTTGCGTGACGGTACCTTGACCAGACTGGGGGCCAACCGTCTGTCCGGCAGGCAAAGGTTTGGTTTGGCTAGCCGGGGTCGCTGGCGTTTGCGACCACACTAAATGCGAAGAAACCGTTGCAAGCATCATAGCTACAAACACGGATGAACAAGTGCGACAAAAACGGGCTGACATAGACTCCACCTCCTGGGACAATGACCAAAGACTCCTGGGCGACAAACCGCCGACCACTGACTGTTGTCCAATGTATCCAAAATTCTCGTTGGATGGGAGCGGTCCCGGCTAGCAAATTGTTGACAAAATCGATACCTTAACCGCAATGAGCATCCATCAACTCAGCGCAGTTGTCGCCGTTGCCAGAAACGGAGCGATTGGGCGAGCCAACACATTGCCTTGGAAACTTCGTAGTGACTTGCAACGATTCAAGCAACTTACGATGGGGCACACGCTCGTGATGGGCAGGAAAACCTACGAATCTATTGGCCGTCCACTGCCCGGCCGCCAGACGATTGTTTTATCGCGACGGCAAGAGACACGCTTTGATGGCGTTTGCGTTGCGGCATCGATCGAGGCCGCAATGGCATTCGTTCCACGCGATTCGCATGCATTTGTTGTCGGAGGCGCCGAACTCTATCGGCTTGCCATGCCCATGATCAAGGATTGGTACGTAACGCTTGTTTTGGCAGATATCCAAGGCGATGCTTTCTTAGAACCTTGGGACGAGTCGGAATTCCATTGCGTCGAAAGTGCTTTTGTCCCAGCCGATGAATTCAACGAATGGCCTTCGACATTCCGGCATCTTGTACGCCATCAAAACAACGGTCACAGATCGACTTAAGGGCTTTCGCAGACAGCCACGTTATTGACCATCTCGATCCCGCGCGTGGCGGTACGTACCGTTTCCTGGGCGAGTTGCTTTAGAAAAAAACTCTCGACTTCACCAAGCAGTAACACCCGATCCCCAAGTGGCTCAACTTGCAACCCACGAAGGGGATGAAACGGGCTCTCATTGAGCATCTTCTTGGCTTGTCCCAAAACGTCTTGAAATCCAGAATCAATCATTGAACCACTCCCTGGTCTGGTCTGGTTTCGTAGCGGACGAGCATTCCCTTTATCGTTGGATAAAGACATCGACTCGTTAGCTCGCGAAAAACCCTCGGTCTCTAAACCGCCATTTGCACATCCTGATGTAACTTCGTGTTTGCCGGCAATGGAAGTTCCTCATTGTCAAACAGGTCACTGAACTCAACTTAAGACCGTTAGGGATGGACTGTCAAGTACCCAGGTATCTCAATTCGTCAAAATCTATACAATCGCCACAGTCAATTGCTAGCCTTCCATTTTTGCGCTCGCGTCGATAGTGAAGTACACCAAAGCAATTCACGGAGGGTACCATTGCCGGATCGTTTTGCGTTTCCGTTCCAGCAGGCAACGTTTGGCCCCTTCATGCAAATGCTCTCTGTTGAATATCTCAGCCTGGCTGCTGAAGCGACTGTTATATTGCTGTTGTTGGCATTCGCTTGGCCCAAGAAAAAAGCCGAACCGGCTCAGGCGTTGGAGTCCGCATCAGCGTTAAGTTGGGAGCCGGCTAAGCTCCACTATCTTCAGAGCTGCGTCCATCGAGGGCTTTACCTGCAACAGTGGCATGAAAATCATAGCAACGCGGCAGCCGATTCGGCTGCTCCAGAACTTTTCGTTTTTCGAGAGATCGAAGACGACCATCATTGCCCCGTCCTCCCTTTGCCTTGGCAAGATCGACTCACCCGTCTTCTAAATCGCCTAGGCTTCGACGCCGTTTTCAATGCATGGCTATCCGTTGGGACGAAATGTCGTAGCGAGTCCTGCGTGGCGATGGTAACACTGAGCAAGTATTCGGACTTGGTGAGTACGCACGGCGCTATGGTCACCGAGCAGGCGTTAAAGTGTGTTGCCATGCACCTTGCCATTTCTTCGTCAGGTAAGGCACTTGTTGCAAGATACCTTCCGGATCGATTTGTTGTTCTGGATTTTGCATCCCGACGAACGACTTGCCATACGACAATGGAACTTGTCCTTCAAACAATCTCAGACGTCGATTTTTTCAAGACTTCGGGCGAATCGGTCGCTCTATCATGCAACATTAGCATCGTAAGCCTTGGAGTTGAATCCGATCTCGTTTCAACGATGGATGCATTGGAGGAAGGATCGATTGAGTCGGACAAAAGCGGTCGAAGAAACATTTCGCGAGTGGATGGTATGTGGACCGATGCTTCCACATCCTTAAAACAAAATGTGTCGAATGAAAAGAAAATAGTAGCAACGGATCAGATCGCTTCCCGACTCGGCCAAACATTGGAAGAGTCCGTTGATAACGTCCTTCCCGTCGCCCCCACCACTCCTGTCGACAACGCACGCGATGAAGACGCGACCTCAACCGCACAGGAAGTCGATCCAAACGAAGTCGCAACCGCCGATGATATTGCTTCTCTTTTTTCAACAGTGAAATCGGCGATCAAGCCGTTGGAATCCGTTTCTGCGCAAGTCGTCGTACCAACGGCGTCCAAGGCCTCAATGCCTTCAGAGGTTATTCTCAGCGAGATTGCAACTGCGGATGATATTGCCCTGCTCTTTCAGAACGCAACTGCCGATGCGCCAAAAACCGCTGCGGCCAGAAACACCTCGTCGACTTTGCCTACCGGCGAGCAACTCAACAGCAAATGACAAGCATCCGCATTTCCCCGAGTTGCAAATTGTAAAATCGTTTGCTGGCATTTTGAAATTTTTACAATCCATTTTCGTTTTCCGGTTGAATCCGGGCGCATCGCATTGTGAATCCCAAGGCTACAAAGGTTTTTCGGACTCTCAATCAAAGAAAAAGCCATTTGGCACGGCATGTGCTTTTAGTTTAATCATCGAGAGACGATCAACTCGACAGCCGCGGAGGAACCGCGGTTGAGCAGTGCTGGCGGAGAATGTTCAGCACCGGCGCTCCCTAAACAAGGAGGTACCGTGATCTTAGTGGCGTCGAAAGACCGAGACAACTCGGACGAAAACCGACAGACCTATTCGCACTAGGTTCGGCCCATCTTTCACGGTCAAAAGGGCCCGCTTTCGCTTCCCAAAAATGGGAGGCGGCAGCGGGCTCTTTTTTTTGCGTTAATTGGAGTTCTGGGATTCATTCCAGTTTTAAGATCTCACTTTGGCCACTTCTATCCACCGCGATCCCTTGATCGACGCTCAATCACGGAACTGTGGTAATTCAAGAATCAATTACTGAACCGTTGACAATTCCGGTTCGTATCGGATACTATTCATAATCGCAATTCAATTGCATTTGCCTCACGGAGGTGTTTGCGATGTGATTCGAATATCGGTTTCATTACCTTAGTCTTCCGGTACAGAGCATGAAAACTACCCATAAACGACGTTCCATCGGGTTTTTGCAGGGATTTACGCTCGTGGAACTACTGGTCGTTATCGCCATTATTGGAGTTCTTGTTGGCTTACTTTTGCCTGCGGTCCAGGCTGCACGTGAAGCCGCTAGGCGGACGCAATGCACGAACAATGTTCGGCAGTTAGGCCTAGGCGTAACCAATTACGAATCGGCTTTTAAACGATTTCCAAGTGGCTGGGTCGATTGGAGGCAGACCACCAAACCAGGCTGGAGCGTAAGTCAAGCGTTGCTTCCTTACCTTGAGCAATCGAATATTTCGAACCTGTTGAACACGAGTTTTCCGATCGATGCTACGGTGAATATGCCGTACTTACAAACCGTCGTACCAACGTTCATTTGCCCATCGGATCCGGGTGAGTCGATCTTTCAGTTGGGCGCAGTTAGAGGCGTCGTTGATGATGG
>JBBRJI010000297.1:0-6955 GCA_038219625.1 Pirellulales bacterium
GGATTGCATGCCATAATAGTCCTCTTGTCCCCATCGGTCATACGGATGATGGTGGCACTGGGCGCATTCGATGCGTACCCCCAAAAACGCTTGCGAGACGGTACTGGCCATTTGCTTGGGATCGGAAACAACTTTGTAAAAAAGTCCGGCAGGCCTTTCGTGGATCGGCCCTTCGGCGGTCAGCAATTCGTCTGCTAATTGGTTTAGATGCTTGTTCTCAGCGAAACTGTCGCGGATCCAGCGATAATATAGATAGGCGTTTTTGCGGCCGAGTGTCAAGCGATTCACGCGGAGTAGATCGGACCATTTGAGTCCCCAATAGTCCGCATACTCCGAGCGTACCAGCAATCGATCAACAAGGTTTGCGCGACGGTTAGCGCTAGTATCGGCCAAGTACTCACGCGCCTCGGTAGGAGTTGGAAGCGTTCCGATGATGTCGAGAAACGTTCTGCGCAAAAAAGTTGTGTCATCGGCCGGCCCAGACGGTTGCAGGTTTAGCTGGGTGAGCTTGGCATGGATATGCTGATCGATGAAGTTGGATTCGGCGAAATGGGTTGCCGGACCATTTGCGATAGTGCTTTCACTCGGCACTAGCGCTCGAAATACATCGACATGTCCAATATAACTGGCCATCACTGCCACATCGCCAGGCACTTTGCCAATCGAAACCACCCCCTTTTCATCGACGCTTGCCAAGCCGTCGTTGTTCGACTGAAAGGTCGCGAGCGCTGTCACATCAAGTTGAAAGCCATCGCTAAAAGTAGCTCGTACTTGCAATTGCTGTGTCTGCCCCATGGCCAATTGTGCTGACTGAGGCAGCATTTTGATCGAGGTAATGTGCGGGTCATCGGGCGAACCCAGCGGCGAACCAAGTGCGATCCATCGAGAAAGCGTTTTATACTCGGGCCGATCGGCCGGGATGCGTACGCCACCGCCGTGTGGCAGGTCACCGCTGACCTTTTCAAGAAACAGGCTGTGCATTGGCGAAGCCGGAGATACCCTGCGCCCGCGGCCTTCTTTCGTAATCGCCTGATGGTCCGCCAATGGGTCAAAGCCGAAGACCGACAGTTTAAATCCATTTTGCCCTTCCGCTTTACCGTGACACCCCGATGCATTGCAGCCAAACTTGGTAAGAATAGGTACGATGTCGTTTTCGAAGTTGATCGGTCGCGGTTTTTCGGCTGGACTTGCCGAAGTGCTTTCGTCGGTTGGTTCCAAAGCAAGTCCTAGATCGGCCAACGGGAAAAGTCCAAGAAGTAGCAGCAGGCAATAGCCCGTTGGAAGCAACAACCTAAATGAATGTTGGTTGAGAGATAACGCCATGGCTGGAACTCACTGACTGCCGCGAGCATTGAGCAACCGAAAAGCAAAGACTGAGGTCGCTGCACTGGGGCGAACGAGGCGGGGGGGTAGTCGTTCGAACGTTGGGTAGGTGACTTGGTGGGAGGAAGAACGCACACAGGACCATCATAGATACTAATGCATAGTAAGCGAAAATGCAACGCTACCTCCCCGGGGCAAGTATTCCAAAGCCGTTCCTGAAGGTATTCAAGAAAGCCAAGGTCAAGCCACGTCGAACAGAGCATTGGGGGGGGGCTGCGGCTGTTTTCCGTTCCCCCACTGCCCACCATCGAGAGCCGACTGGGCCAATCCATGAAACAACAAAACCCAGCGATTCGCTGGGTTTAGCTGTTGCACGATGTGCGGTGATAACTAACCTAATGACCCCGACGGGAGTCGAACCCGTGTTACCGCCGTGAAAGGGCAGTGTCCTAGGCCTCTAGACGACGGGGCCGCATGTCTGCTGCAATGCCTTGAAGCGTGGCGAAAGTGTACGAGTAAGCAAGTATCTGTCAAGTCTCGCTGCGGAAAGGCATTTCGGGCTTCGTGATTTCGAAACGAAAAAGCCCAATCCCAACCCAAAGAAATCTTACGATTCTTCTTTTTGTTCTGTCTGCTCTGACGCTTGGGATTCTAGATTCCGCTGAATTGCGTCAAACACTTCGCGGCGATGGACTGGCACTTCTCTGGGCGCTTCCACGCCCAGTCTAACTTTGTCCCCGCGAATCTCGACCACGACGATCGTGATCTCATTGTTGATGACAATACTTTCGTTCTTTTTTCTCGATAATACTAACATGACTTCCCTTCCTGCGATCCTTGGGCAAAATACCCATCTCCTGATCCTGTAATTTCGTAGACTGCTTTACAACGCTGAGACTCAACTGCCGAACTCGTGTCCACACGCATAATCAGTTCCTCTCAACTCTAAGTGCCACGCCGTGACAGTCAAGAAAAACGAAGAGCTGTCAAGAAGATTTTCTGGAAAATTCCCGGATTGCTCGTCGTTTCTGTTCTGATCGTTATTCTTTTCCTAATTTTCAGTGAACTCCAAGCGTACTGCTGCCACCCAAACTATACCAGATTGTCTAGTAATTTCAGAATGATTCGACCCATAAACCGCAATGCAATGTCTCCGGAGAACGCGAAACTCGCACTCGGTTCCAACTGGACAAGCTCGTTCGCCGTCGATTTTCTTTGCGTTTTTTGCATCTTTTTCATCTACGCGGGAGGCTCGGTCCCCGCCATCAACGAGCCGCACTACTGGACCAAAGCGGCCCACTTTTGGAATCCAAATTTCGGAAAAGGCGACTTATTTTTAGAGTCTGGCGACGCCCATTGGCTTTTTTTCGCCTCGTTCGGCTTCTTGACTCAGTGCATGCCAATTTCCTGGGCGGTTTGGACCGGCAGATTCTTGACATGGATCTTTTTGGCCATCGGTTGGACAATGCTTGGCCGAGCGCTCTGGTTCGAATGCCCCAACCGGAGCCAGACTCAGCCTCGTGACGCTTCGGTTAGGCCAATGGATTCCGCAATGATTGCTAGCTGTTGGGGGTTGGTCTGGCTAGTCGGGCTTCATTATGGGCACTGGGCAGGTGAATGGGTCATCGGCGGCTGTGAATCCAAGGGAATTGCTTACGCCATGATCTTCGCAGGACTCTCGCTGGCTATTCGACAACGCTGGACCTTGGCATGGACGCTGCTCGGGGGTGCGGCGGCCTATCACGTCGTAACCGGGATCTGGGTGATCGCTTGTGTGGCGACAGTTTCCTTTCTCTTGGACTATCGGAAATCAACTAAGCAAATTGAGGAACTAGGCACCAACTCAAATTCAAACGACTTAGCAGAGTGGTTTGCTATCCATCGAGCCGGTTGGGCCTTGTGCTTAATTGGAGTCATTGTTGGAGCCGTCCCGGCCGTTGCCATCGATTGGGGAACGGACCCCATATTGGCGAGCGAAAGCGCCGTTAAACAAGTCTATACTCGACTCGGGCACCATCTTGCTCCCACACGATTTAGTACCCTTCGTTGGCAAGACTTTGGGGGCCAACTCTTATGCGCTTGCCTGGTTTTTTGGATGGCAAGTCGATCGAAGTGGCTTGGAACGGGCGAAACCGCATTCGAAATCCAGCGGCTGGATTTTTCGCAAGGCAACGTCATTTCCAAGAACTATCGAACATGGGCGGGTGTTTTTGCAACCTTTCCGAGAGGCCTGCGGCTTGTCATCGCGTGGGGACTTTTCGGGTTCACCGTTGCCATGCTCGGTCTCTTGGTCGACTTGGCCTTTGGAAAAGCTTTCCCAAAACTCACTTCGAAGCTGCTTCGCTTTTACTTGTTTCGTTGGAATGACGTAGCAATGCCTATGATGATTGGTTCCCTCGTTGTTTCCTTTGCTTATGGTCGACTTGCGTTCACACCGAACCCGGTCGCAGCGAAATGGCTTGCGTGGGCCGGTGTCCTCGTGCCTGGTTTTATACTTTTGGGGTACCGATTCGAAGCCAATACCTACGAAACCATTCCCGCCGGTGACAAGGCACACTTTGTGGCAAAGTCCGATTCGGAGTCGGATCAAATCAAGCAATTTAAGGATTGGCTGCGAGTTTGCGATTGGATTGGACAGAATTCAGATGTCGAATCGCTCTGGCTAACCCCTCGCCGACAACAGTCTTTCAAATGGCACACGGGTCGGCCCGAATTGGCATGTTGGAAAGATGCACCACAGAACGCGGCAGCTTTGGTTGAATGGAGCCAGCGACTGGCAGATGCCTACCAATTCGACAATACAAAGTCGTTGCAACCCTGGACTACCGAGAAACTCCGGGAGTTGCAGGGCAAGTACGGCATCCGCTATGTTTTACTAGACCGCCGTGTCGTGGGACAGAGTTTGCCATTGCTGCCAATCCTGTATCCAACCCAAAATGAGTTCAACGAGACTTTTGCTGTTTTTGAGCTTCCTTCACAAAATGCAAACGTGAGCAGGTAGATATTGAATAAGAAAAAAGCTCAGCCAACGGCACCCAACACGAAACCGAAGCCCACAAAGCCAAAAGACAAAGAGGCTAAATCCGTCGTTGCTAAATCGTCGACTACACCTACACACAAAATGGTGACCGACAATCGCAAAGCCAAGCATCAATACGAGATTCTAGACTCGATCGAGTGCGGAATCGTGCTGCACGGCAGCGAAGTGAAAAGTTTGCGAAACGGAAAATGCTCCATCGAGGAAGCGTACGCTCGCATCAAAGATGGTGAACTTTGGCTGGTGGGCTGCGAAATCGAAGAGTATCGGCAAGCTTCCATTTGGAACCATCCCACCAAACGTGTTCGCAAACTGCTTCTGAATAAACATGAATTGTTGCGATTCGTGGGGCGCTCCAAGGAGCGTGGACTTACCATGGTCCCGCTCAGGGTTTACTTTGCGGAACGAGGCAAAGCCAAATGCGTTATCGCCCTTTGCAAAGGAAAGAAACTCCACGACAAGCGCGAGACTCTTAAAAAAGCCGACGCTGGTCGCGAAATAGACCGCGTGATGAAAAGCAAACGCTTCGACCGAAATGTTTAACCGGAGCAACTGCGCATTCGTTCGAAAAACAACGAATGCTCGGGTTATACGGATGAATTGAACTGGAGTCGGCCTCCTTTCGTATTCGTAAACTATCCAAATTAACTCATGACCTGATCGATGCCATGCTAGAAATTCGAAACCTCAAAAAGTCGTATGCAGAACCATCGGGGAACCGATTGCTGATCATCGACATTCCGCAACTCGATATCGCTCAGGCAGAGCAAGTCGTCTTGCGAGGCGAGAGTGGCGGTGGAAAGACAACTTTGCTTCATCTCATCTCAGGGATCGTTGCGGCGGATAGTGGTTCTATCCGACTTGATGGAACCGAATTGACCAAATTCTCCGAAGCGACTCGTGATCGTATTCGGGCCGACAAAATGGGATACGTCTTTCAAACATTTAATTTACTACCCGCGTTTACTGCGTTGGAAAATGTTCGCTTGGGCATGACGTTCGCACGAAAAAAGATGAGCGCCGAACGGGCCAAGGAGCTTCTGCACAAAGTCGGCTTGTCCGATCGTATGCATTACCTGCCAAGCCAATTATCGGTTGGACAACAACAACGCGTGGCCGTGGCTCGGTCCCTGGCGAACAAGCCGAGACTTTTGTTGGCAGATGAACCCACTGCCAACGTAGATCCTTCCAATCAGAAGCGTATCATCGACCTGATCCAAAATGTGTGTCGCGAAGAGTCGGTAGCAATCCTCATGGTCACGCACAGTGACGAAATCGCCAATCGATTTGAACGAGTCGAAAGACTAGAACTCATCAATCGAGCTTTCGCGGATCGCACCCTCACCTCCGACCAGTAGTACTCCCAAGGACGATTCAACGATGAACTTGTTTTCCATTGCCGTTCGCAATCTGACTTATCGCAAATTGCCCACCGCCTTGAACATGCTCTCCATGGCCTTGGGTGTCGCGCTGGTTGTACTGGTGTTAACCATTTCAGGCGTCATCGAAAGGACTTTCGAACGCACAAGCAACGTCGGTTATAACTTGATCGTTGGCGCAAAGGGGAGCGACATTCAACTGACCTTCAACACGGTGTTCTTCCTAAGCCAGCCCGTCGAGAATGTCCCGTACTCCTACTACATGGAGTACCTCCCAGGCGACGGCCGACAGAAGGAACTGGCGCGTCTCGGCGGCGTTTTGAAAGAACCCGAACGAAACGGGCTTTATTCATTCTTAATGAAAGGTGGGTTTTCCATTCCGTTGTGCATGGGGGATTACATCGGATCGTTCCGTTGCGTTGGAACGACACCCGACTACTTCAATTTGCTTAAACACGGTGACAACAACGACTTGGACTACCGATTCGCGAAGGGCCGAAATTTTGTCGATTTCTCGGACGAATATGGCTACTTCGAAGCCGTCGTTGGTTCTCAAGTAGCATCCGAGATGAAGCTGCAAATGGGTTCGGAGATCTTCGCATCGCATGGAGCCTCCGGCGGCGAACAACATAATCAAGGATTCAGCGTGGTTGGAATACTGGAGCCAACGGGCACTCCCAACGACCGTGGAGCCTTTGTGAATATCGAAGGATTCTATTTGCTTGAAGGGCACGTGGCACCCGAACGGAATGAACAATCAGGGATGGAGGTAAAAGGCTCAGCCGTTGCTCCAGTGCGAGAGTCCAAGTTTTCGAAGGTGCGATTGCCAATCGAAAAACGAGAAGTCACCGCCATATTGGTGAAGCCAAATGGCCCCAATGCGATCGGGTTGCAGAAACAAGTCAACAAGACCAAATTCGCTCAGGCCGTGTCCCCTATCAGCGTTATCAGCGGACTCTTGGCGTTCTTCGTCACACCCATCAAGTGGGCATTGCTCGCGATCACCAGTCTGGTTTGTGTCGTTAGCGCCATCAGTATTCTCGTCGGTATCTACAACAGCATGAACGAACGGAAACGGGACATTGCGGTCATGCGGGCACTTGGCGCATCGCGAGATCACATCACGGCCATTATTCTCGTCGAGTCAGTCTTGATTGCGGTTGGCGGGGGCGCGATCGGCTGGATCGTTGGGCACGCCGTAGGTCCCTTAAGCAAT
>JBBRJI010000298.1:0-6954 GCA_038219625.1 Pirellulales bacterium
GTCGCCGCAATTTGAAAAACGGTTTTGATTGCCAGCAGATCCGACCTGGCGACAGTGAGTTGACGCTCCTGCCAGGCTGGGCGGACGTTTCGCCAGCGTAACGTTACGAAGGCGATTGCTAGGCAAAAACCGATCATCGACGCAACGACCAACGTCGGCCAAGCTATGGCAAAAAAATCGCTCGAAAAACGGTTCTTCGTGGGGATCGCGACCCAATTTGGAGTGCTCCGATTCATCGGAGCTTTGAGATTCCTAGACATAGCGTTAACCTAACTCACGGCAGGAACTCTGGCGAGTTCAGCCTAATCTGTTTTTCCAACAACCAAGTCGATTTCGTGGAAAATTCATGACCGGCAGTCGTAGCTGAATTCGTTAGAATTCAGGAATGCACTGAATTCTCGGAATTCTGCTATGAGATTTGGGAGGAGCCTCGCTCTCCGCACCTTGTTAATTGACCACGGTCCGGCGAGCGTAGCTACGCTCACCAGAGTGTGGATGCTATGATTGAGATTGGCCGTCCATCCCGTACTTCAATGGCACTTGCAACCTTCACCATCCCCGCACACCAATGAACTTTTTGCACTTGTGGGCTCTCGGAATTGGTGCTGGCGCTCTGGCAATTCCGGTGGCCGTGCACTTTTTGACCAAGCCTCGGCCTGTGACTTATCCACTTGCAACGATTCGGTTTTTGCGTGAAGTCATCGAAGAGAAACGCTCACGTAGTCGACTGCGAGATCTGATTGTGTTGCTTTTGCGAATGTTGGCCGTGGGGCTTTTGGCCATGGCCCTTGCACGCCCTTGGCTCAGCAAGTCGCAGGCAATCGAGGCCGTGCCGGACGATGCAACAGCCCGAGTAATTGTGATCGATATCAGCCAAAGCATGTCGGCCAAAAACGCCGGAACGACCTCGATCGCGCAAGCACAAGCACTCGCCTTGAAATACTTGGAATACTCGCCCAACCTTCAAGCCAACGTGGTACTGGTCGGTGCAAAACCTCGGCCGGTTTTCAAGTCCGTTTCTCCCAACCTTGCGATCGTAAGAGAAGCAGTCCAATCGGCGATCCCTCGATGCGAGAAGGCCGATGTCAAGTCTGCCATGAACTTAATCGGCGCCATGCTTTCGGAATCGACTGTCAAGAAAACGGAACTGATCGTCATCAGCGATTTCCAACGATCGAATTGGAGCAATCTCTATCTTGATTCGATTCCGACCGCCACCAAAATTCAGTTGGAGTCGGTGGCCCCAGACGCCAGCTCCAATATTGCCATTACTGGCTTTCGACTGTCTGGACGCGCGATTGTCGATTCCGAAGTGATTCTAGAATTTGATGTCGCCAATTACTCGGATCAAGATGCAGAGATTCGAGCCAACGTCGATTTGGGAGACATAAAGACTGCAGTTCGTGGTCGAGTGAACGCTCAAAGTATCAGCACACTTACGACATCCATGAAATTCACCCAACCACAATGGGTGACAGGCTGGATCGAATTGCAAGTCAACAACGACTCTATTCCAGCCGATGATTCCCGGCCGATCGCATTTCGTATCGAGCAGCCACCCAAGGTAGTGGTGATAACAAAATCTACGAATAAGAAGGAAGCAAAAGGTGCCTTCTTTCTCCGCCAGGCGCTGGAAGTCATTGCCGGAACCGAACGTTCCAACGACAAAACCAACATCCCATCAGGACGGATCCAATCCGTCGATCCGGAGACTGCAAATTTGAACACTGCAAATTTGAACAACTGGAACGATGCCGACATTTACCTGATCCATCAATGCGGTGCGCTCGATCGTTCGGTTATCGATGTGATTTCGTCTCGCGTTCGACGGGGCAAGGGTTTGCTTTATATTGCGAGCGAGCTCGTGGACGCAGTCAATTTGGACATGTTTGCAACGGCGATGGGGAGTGGCTACCAGCCCCCCGTGCAGCTTGTCCCGCCCGACAATGATTTAGAGAGAAAGGACCTGTTTGTACGAGAAGTTCGCAATCGGCAACCGCCCTTTGAAATCTTTGGCGAACAAGCCAACGCAGCTATGCAGACCGTCAGAATCGGTGGAGGGTTAGCGTCGCGCTCACTGGAAACAGGCTTGCGCGATCAAGTGCTCGCAGAATTAAGCGATTCATCCACCCTGCTGTTCCTGACCAGTTGCGATGCAGGTACCGTTGCCGTACTCAATGCGGATCTCGATGAAAGCAACTGGTGTTCGCAACCTAGTTTTTTCCCTGTGTTCAACGAATTGTTCAATGCCACATTTAGCAATCGCAACACTACCCCCGAAGCGTTTGGTGGTGAACCTCTCATAAGGCAACTGTCCAGCAGTATCCCTGAGACAGCCAACTTGGTCGCAGAGTCGGCCGACAAACGCTCCCTGCCTGCAGACAGTTTCGGTCAGTGGGAATGGAACGCCGCCCAAACCAGCTTTCTTTGGGCTTGGCCTGATCCGGTTGGCCCTGGCATCTACGAACTTCTCAACAAGCGAGAAACTGCGTTTGCAACAGCCATCTCCGCCCCCGCGGTTGAGTCCGATCTCAAAACGCTCTCTGCAGAAATTCTGCAGGGGCGGTTGGCAGGGTCTCGCACCGTTGCCTTTCGAAATGCTAAGTCAGCCGACCAGAAATCAGACCAATGGTGGAATTGGTTGATCGTGGCCTGCATCCTTGGATTGGCCAGCGAGATAGTCACGCTGCGATGGTTTTCCGCATGATGCTTGCTTTTTGGAACTTCGAGCCCCGGATGCCGATCTCTCTTTGGTGGATTTTGGTCTTTGCCTGCACAGCTGCGTTGACGGCATACTGGTTTCGCCGCGACCATTCTCTCAGCAACTTTCGTCGCACGGTTTTGACGATCTTGCTTGGACTTAGCGTAGTCGGACCATTGCTCATAGCCCTCAACCCAACTTGGGTCGAAGAGGTTCCGCCAACACCGGGGAAACCATTGGTTTCTGTTTTCGTCGACCAAACGATGAGTATGGATATTTCGGACGTCGATGAACGCCCCAATCAGACACGCCATCAATCCGCCATCACCGCGGCTCAGCAAATTGGTGAGAGCACCGACACGGTCGATGTTCGCAAGAGTGCGTTCGATTCCGACGTGCATCCGTTGATCATGGCGGACCCCAACGCGAAACCGAATAACGCTTCGGATTCACAGCCCCAGCGAGGCCATCGCAGCGATTTGAGCGCCGTCTTGCGAGAGGGAATCCGAAACAACACTGAATCAGGCCATGCCATCGTCTTGATCAGTGACGGGGCCCACAATGTTGGCAACGTGGATTCGGTTCTTGCGGCCGCCTACGAAGCTAAGTCGTTGGACATACCGATCTACACGGTCACACTCGGAAAAGACGTAGGCGCACAAAACCTATCACTGGCTGCCCGCAGTCCGCGGATGATCGCCTTCGCGGACCACCCGCTTTCCATCAAGGTCCGAGTTGGCCATTCCGGTTTGGAAGGAGAATCGACGCAAATCGCATTGATGCAAGGCAACGAAATCCTTCAAACACGCACCGTCCGCCTTGGAAGAGAACCCAATCAAGAAGTCCGATTTGTGATGGACCGACCACCTTCACAGCGATTGACCCGATTTCGTATCGTAGCAACACCCATCGTTGGCGAGGCCACGGATCTAGACAACCAGACTTCGGTGGTCGTGCAACGCTTGGATGAGCCGATCGGAGCGATTCTTCTGGAAGGCAAGCCTTATTGGGACAGCAAATTCCTAGCGGCCAATCTCGGCACGAATCCAACGATGCAATTGACTAGTTTGATTCGAGTTAACGACAAACGATTCTTGCGAAAAAAGTATCCGCGACCTGAATTGAAAAAAGCAGAAAAGAAATCGGACATTGCGGAAGAACCCGAAATCGATATTCGGGCCGCGGTCGAAAATGTCGCCACCGACTGGGTCATCCTCGATCAATTGGAGTCTCCGCTGGAAGACATGGAGACGCTGGAACAATATCGTGTTGTTATCCTTGGACGCGATTCGGAAGTTTTCCTTTCGGATCGAGGGCTTCAAAATCTGACGGAGTGGATCAATACCAAGGGTGGCTGTTTGGTATGCTCGCGAGGCGAACCAGCTCGACTTGGAAACGCCAAGCTCAACGCATTACTGCCGATTCAATGGAGCGAACAAGCCGAGGCTCGCTTTCGCACCAAAATCAGCCAATACGGATTCGACTCTGCCGTGTTTGATTCATTGACCATGGAGGGAGATCCGCTATCGCAATTGCCATCTCTTTCGACCTCCAACAAGCCGACGCCCCGTGCGGGGCTACCCCAGGTCTTGTTGCAGAGCATTTCCGACGCCACAGGCAAGAACATTCCAGTGGTGACGTATCAACCGGTCGGCAGCGGCCAGACGATCGTGGTGGAGGGGGCTGGGATGTGGCGATGGGCCTTCCTCGCGCCGCAGTATGCAGACAAGGAAAGAATCTATGCAACGTTGTGGCAGTCGCTGGTGCAATGGATTATTTCGCAACAAGATTTGATGCCGGGTCAAAGCGTAGCAATACGACCGGACCGCGCCACGTTTTTGACGGGTGATAAAGTCACCGCAACCTTGTTGGTCCGCGATCGCGATCGATTTCTCGATGCGAATGGCAAGTTAAATTTGGCGGTTCTGTTGTATCGAGATGAGAATTCGTTGCCGAAACGGATTGTACCTATTCCAACAGAGCAGTCCGAATCGTTTCGTTTGGAGCTCGGGGCATTGGACGTCGGTTATTTTACCGCGACTGTCGTTCAAGGAGACAAGGAAGACGTTTTAGCGGATACGGCCATTGAGGTTCGGGATCCTTGGTTTGAAAAACTAGAGGCGGACTCTCGACCTGATTTGATGAAGCGAATCGCTATGATCAGTGGCGGTGAGGTGCTAAGACTGGATCAAGTGGGAACAGTGGTCGATCGTTTTGAGCAACGCTTATATCAGAACAGACCGCCACAAATCCTACGTACAACGATTTGGGACCGGCCTATTGTGATGCTCGCGATCCTCGGAGCATGGATAACGAGTTGGATCGTGCGGCGCCGAAGTGGCGCGATATGATATCGCTGGTTATTGTCGCATATGGTCGAGCGAGGCCCTTCGCTCGATTGGGCCTTCAAAACAACTAAGGATCGCTCAGCTAAATAATTGATCCGCAACGCCATGGAGAGCAGCCACACAGAAAGCGATATGTTCGTCCAAGTCGACACCAAAGTCGTCGGCCCCACGTGTGATATCTGTTCGATTCACGGCCGCGGCGAAGCCGATATTCTTTAGTTTCTTGCGAACACTTTTGGGCTCCAACCCGTTCAAGCGATCCGGTCGAACCAACGCACATGCGACCAAGAATCCACTCAGCTCATCGCACGCATAGAGCGCTTTGTCGAGTGTAGAAACGCGTGGATAGTCTGGCAAATAATCGGCATGCGAGAGAATCGCATAAATCACATCCTCAGGATAATTCTTCCGCCTCAGAATCTCGCTACCTTTGGTTGGATGATCTGGTGGATTGGGCCAGCGTTCGTAATCGAAATCATGCAGCAATCCGACGACACCCCATTTTTCGACATCTTCGCCAAGCGATTGCGCGTAAGCTCGCATGGCTGCCTCCACGGCAAGCATGTGTCGCCGCAACGATTCGTTTTGAACGTATTCGTGCATCAACTGCAACGCGTCGTCTCGCTTCATTTTCGTTTCGCCATCCACTGTCACCTTAATACTGACTGGTTTGTCTTCACACCACTGGATCGAGTTCGTAAGTTCTTTCTGCAGAACTTCCGGCGATGTGATTCTGCTTGGCGATGCTATAGAGTTTTTGCCCCCATGGGGTTGGGTAGTTGCCCGTTATGCAGGCTTGGCACAAATGCGAAGTTGGCAATTCAATGGCACGGGCAATCGAGTCGATTGGCAAGTAGCGAAGCGAATCGCAACCTAATTGAAGGGCCATGCGGTCTTGCCCCTCTTCGGTTAAAACCCCATTTTCTAGAAACTTGGGCGCAAACAACTCGCCAATCGTCGACATGTCGATGCCATAAAAACACGGCGCAATGATCGGTGGGCATGCCACACGGACGTGAATTTCTTTCGCTCCACCCATGTCCCGAATTCGGTTGAGCAAAACCTTCATCGTGGTCGATCGCACAATGGAATCTTCGACCAGGATGACACGTTTTCCCTCAAGGACTTCTCGCAACGGAGTGTACTTGAGCGAAGCCTTCGCCTTTCGAGCGCGACCACCTTCGATGAAGGTTCGACCGCTGTAGCGATTCCGAATCAACCCCTCGCGGCTTGGGACTCGCAAGTGATAAGCCATCGAATCGGCAGCCGCTTTACTGGTGTCCGGAACCGGCACGACGATGGTGTCGTCATCGAGCGGGATTTGGTTCCTCGCAATTTCAATGCGTGCCAACTCTTCTCCCAGTCGTGTTCGAGACAGATACACACTTCTGTCATCCAAGGTACTAGCCACGTTGGCGAAGTAAATCCATTCGAAGAAGCAGTGAGCAGGTGGCTTGGCAGCACTAAACTGCTCGATGCGAATCCCGTCTGGAGTCACCAGAATTGCGTTGCCTGGCGGTACTGACTTGATGCTCTCACGATCAAAGCCCAAGTTCAAAAGGGCCACACTTTCGCTGGCGGATGCAAACAGGGAGCCATCGACCGCATAGCACAGCGGCTTCATTCCCAGCGGGTCACGGGCCATCAACAGTTCGCCGCGTGCGTTTAGTAACGCCAGGGAGTAAGCCCCGTCAAAATTCTTGGCTGCCGATGCAAAAACATCGATCAGATTTCGATTCGAAGGACCGCTGCTCAACTCACGTCCGATCTCATGCATGATGATCTCAGTATCCGTGTCGCGAGCCAAGTGATGCTCGCCTTCGAGCGTCAGTTTATCCTTCAACTCTTTGTAATTCGCGAGTTGACCATTGAAACAGAAACTGAACCATTTGTGTTTGTGGATGT
>JBBRJI010000299.1:0-6936 GCA_038219625.1 Pirellulales bacterium
ACGGTGCACCAGCAGGATACGGAGCACAAACTGGATACGGAGCACAAACTGGATACGGAGCACAAACTGGATACGGAGCACCGCCCTCTTCACCTCAATCTCAAATCGGTTACGGCAGTCCGTCCCCTTCATCCGCGATAGCAGGCATGCCATCCCAATTGCCACCAGCCTACGGAGGAACGCCTACCGGCTTGCCCCAATCGCTGAATAATTCCTCATATGCTCCTATGGGAAGTGGTGGTATTTCTGCAATGCCTGTAGGTTACAATGTCGGTGCTAACAATGCGATGCAGGGACAAAGCAGCATGCCAAATGCGTTGCCAAACTCCTATTCGCCTCCCGGTCTTCCGCCAAGTCCTACGAGCGGACCCGCCGTTGCGACTCAGACTTATTCCGGTGCTGCACCCTACCGTCCAGGTAGTGTAGGTCGCCAAACGAGTTACGATTTCTCGAGTCCAGATGCGGGTTCTGGCCTGCCTCCTTCCGGAGTGCCTAACACGGCCAACAGCTTGCCAAACGGATCACCGGGTAGCGTGTACCGCTAAGGATCGCTCGATCCATTAGTGGGATAAGCTTCTAGCGTGTCAATCTGAAAATGACAGGCTAGAAGCCTATCCCACGCAGGTACTGGGATCGAGAAAATCGCGAATCACGTAGCCGAAGTCCAATGACTTCGGCTTTTTTTGCGCAGCTACGTCTCTCCGAGGCGTAGAATTCCGCCTCGGAGAGGCAGATCTACGTGGTCGAGCTACACTCTCACTTTCGGCCACTTTCGGCTAAATTTCCAGAAGTAGCCCTTGTTCTGGTAGAGGTGCTAGCACTTTCGTGGCGGTGGTGTAGCATACGAGCCCAGGAATTGTCGCAAGGCCTTTGTTAGTGTCACCCTCTCCGCGATGCCAATGGTTTGAGAATTGACGGCAGTTTGATCGCAACTCTATTCAAGACAGGGAGCCACATGTCCAACGTTAAAGAGCAATGGGGATCGAGAATTGGCGTGATCATGGCGGTGGCTGGATCCGCTGTTGGACTCGGAAATTTCTTAAGGTTTCCAGGCAAGGCCGCAGAGAATGGCGGCGGGGCTTTTATGATTCCCTACTTCGTGGCATTGCTGTTGGTTGGCATTCCGCTGTGTTGGGCGGAATGGGCGATGGGACGTTATGGTGGACGTCAAGGGTTCAATTCAGCTCCTGGCATCTTCTCCGTTCTGTGGAAACATCCGCTGGCGAAATATCTCGGCGCATTGGCTCTGCTGATTCCTATGGCAGTGTATTTTTTCTACATCGTCGTTGAAGCCTGGTGCTTGGGTTACGCGTGGAATTACTTGACCGGGAGTTTGATGCTTGGAAAGAACCCGAGCGCTTACGTTGACTTTTTTACCAAATTTACAGGGTCCGCCAAAGACGGCGCCTTGTTCTCGGGCACGATTCAACCAGCGCTGATTTTTGTAGCGATCACTTTTCTTGTGAACTATCTCGTTGTCTACCGTGGTCTCAGTGGTGGCATCGAGAAGTTTTGCAACATCGCTATTCCAATGATGGCAATTTGCGCGATGTGCGTGCTTGTCCGAGTTCTTACCTTGCCAGCGAATCCTAATGCTCCTGATCAAACCGTCGTTGCAGGCTTGGGATACATGTGGAATCCAAACTTTTCTGCACTCCTTGAATCGAAAACCTGGCTAGCTGCTGCCGGTCAGATCTTCTTTACGCTTTCGGTCGGTTTCGGCGTAATCATCAATTACGCAAGCTACGTAAAACCAAAGAAAGACATCGCACTGAGCGGACTAACAGCAACAAGTGTCAATTCGTTTTTTGAAGTATGCTTGGGGGGAACGATTACAATTCCGGCGGCGTTTTTATTCTTGGGTGCAACGACGCTCGCAACCTTCACCGGAAATGCATTTGGCCTGGGATTCAAAGCGTTGCCAAATGTCTTTGCTGAGATGCCTGGCGGTCAGATCTTCGGATTTCTTTGGTTCTTTATGCTGTTTTTGGCCGCGATCACGAGCAGCCTGTCAATGCTTCAGCCTGTTATGGCCTTCTTTGAAGAAGGTTTAGGATTGACACGTAGAGGCTCGTCGATGCTCATGTTCGTCATCACTTTGATGGGTACAGGATTCGTCATGTACTATTCCGGGGAGGGAACCGGAATGGACGCAATTGACTTCTGGGCAGGAGAACTATTCATCGTTGTTTTGGCTCTGGTTCAGGCCATTATTTACGGGTGGGTGTTTGGCATCAAACTCGGTCAAGACGAACTCGATAGTGGTGCAGAGTTGAGAGTACCTCGATTTGTTCAATTCGTAATCAAGTTTGTCTCGCCAGCGTTTCTCATTTGGATTTTGATTGCAACCCTTACTTCTAGAATTACGGAAGAAGTGCCAGGGAAAGGGAATTTGAGAATCCTTGACAGGCTCAATAACCAAACCCAACTGGCTGGATTCTTAATTGTCATGGGAAGCCTGGTCTTTCTTTGGATAATGGTGTTTTTTGCGGGTCAGCGATGGAAAAGAGAAGGCCGAGCATAACGTGGACTTAACAACAATCAAAAAAGGAGAAACCCGATGAATATTTTGGGGTGGATTTTCATGACGTTGTCAATGCTTTCCGTTTTGTCGCTTGTGGTGTACTGTGTAAGCAAAGTGCTTTTCTATGCCCCCAAGGACTAACGTCCAATGGTGACAGTCCATCCGCCGTACGATCTCATGCTCTGTGGCGGTGGCGTGGTCGGGCTGTCCATCGCTTACCAGTCCGCACTCCACGGCTGGAAAGTATTGGTCGTGGACGCTGGCGAACTTGGAAAAGCGTCCTCTTGGGCCGGCGCCGGTATTTTGCCGGCCGGGGCAACCTTAGAAGCTCTCGATCCGATCGAGCAATTGCGAGCTCTATCCCATCGGTTGCATCCTAATTGGTCGCGGCAACTGCTCGAACGAACCGGCATCGATAATGAATTTCGCCGATGTGGCGGTTTGTACTTGGCTTGCACCGCTGCCGAGCGAGCGACACTATCCGCCAATGAAATGTGGTGGGACGAACATGGCGTCCGTTTCGAGTCATGGTCTGCCGACGAACTAGCGACTCGACTGCCCGTCGTATCTGCACTGGTAGAGCAAAACGACAAGCTTCGATCGTGGTATGTGCCGGATGACTGCCGGTTGAGAAACCCAAGGCACATTCGCGCGTTGGTCTCCGCCTGCAAAAAACTTGGCGTAACCATGCTTGAAAACACGCGCATCGATCGCTTGGACACCCATGGCGATCGTATTGTGTCGGCCAGCGCTGGCCCACGGGAATTCCAAGCGGAGCGGTTTTGTATCACCAATGGAGCATGGGCGTCCCAATTGCTTGGACCTCTTGGAATCGAGACCGGTATTTTGCCCGTGCGTGGACAAATGGTTTTGTACAAGCTGGATAAACCGCTCTTTTCGATGGTGATCAACGATGGACATCGCTATCTGGTCCCCCGCGACGACGGCTACGTTCTCGCAGGATCCTGTGAGGAAGAAGTTGGGTTTGATGCCCGCACGACTCCCGAAATGATCGATCAGCTCAAGGAATGGTCTTTGAAAATATGCCCAGCGTTAGCCTCGGCCAAGGTCGAACGTACTTGGGCGGGACTGCGGCCAGGCTCCTTTGACTCGCTACCCTACTTGGGCACGCTGCATCCTTTTGAGAATGGGTTTATCGCTGCAGGGCATTTTCGGCACGGTTTGCACTGGTCGACCGCCACGGGTGTGCTAATGTACCAGTGGATGAGCGGTCAAAAAACGGAGATCGATCTCAAGCCGTTTTGCGTCCAGCGTGGTAAAACGCTCGGGTTGCAACTTTCCACTATTAACGAATCCATGCCATGACAACCACACGCATCGACAAGATCCAGGCAATGCTGCAAGACGATCCGCGGGATTCTTTCTTGCGATACACTTTGGCCATGGAATACCGCAAGTTGGAAGAAAGCGAAAAGAGCTTGGAACTGCTGGCGGAATTGGCCAACCAGGATGAGCCGAAGTACGTTGCGGCATTTTTCATGGCCGCCCAGCAACTGGTTGAACTGGATCGACTTGATGAAGCCAGAACTTTTTTAAGGGATGGGATCGACGAGGCGCGGCGTCAGAACAATCAGCACGCGGCAGCCGAGATGAGCGAACTGCTTGCCGAGATTGGAAAGTAGTTGCTTCGGTAACCAAAGAATGAATTCCGATCCAGTTTTATTGGCCCTAGAGACCAGCGGAAAGAGCGGGTCGGTCGCGACCCTGCGCGACCAAGAGGGTCAACTCCATTGCGACATGGAGCTGCTGTCTCCGCTTTCGGGCTCTGCGAAAACGTTGGCTCCGGCGATAGAGCGATTGTTGACCAAGAACAACATCGAGATGCAGAGTCTCAAAGCCATCGCATTGCTGACAGGGCCAGGATCGTTTACCGGCTTGCGCGTCGGCGTGGCCACGGCCAAAGCCATGGCTTATGCGCTGAGGATACCGACTATCGAAGTCGATACGCTCGACGTGATCGCTCAGCAATGCCCAGTGACAAGCAATTCGGTTTATTCGGTACTCGATGCGTATCGCGGCCAAGTCTTCTGCGCCGAGTATTCCATCTTGAGCGTGGGAGCATCGGCTCAAATTAAAAAACTCTCTAGTACCGAAATCTTGGACATTGATGTTTTGCTGATTCGAGCGCAGAAACAGATTACCGGTATTCAGACGATAGATTTGTGCGGGCCAGGTTGCGACCGCATTCGAAAGTTCTTGGCAGATCCAGAAAACGATCGACTTGAAACCGAAACGTACTTATCAGAACGCATTCGATGGATTGACGGAATATCGACTTTCCCTAACGCGGAAAGTGTGGCTAGGCTAGGCTACATCAAATTCCAGGCAGGCGATTTTCTGGACCCTTTTGTTCTTCAGCCACGTTACTATCGCGGAAGTGCGGCAGAAGAAGTCGCAGCCAAAGGCAAGTAGATTTGCGACAAGCGGGGCTTTCCTTGCGATCGAACCTGCCCGCCAATTTGACATGCACTCACTTTGGGACTGCGAAAATTTGCCGATGAGCTAAACTGGTGGCAGAGGTTGGAAGCCCGTTCTCGAAACTCCGTTTTATTGTAAATCCATGGAAATCAAGCGAAACCCTACTCGAAGCGTCCAAATCGGCTCTATTTCCGTTGGCGCGAATCACGCAATTGCCGTCCAAAGCATGACGGCTACCCACACGACCAACATCGATGCGACGGTCGCTCTAGTCAACGATTTGCAACGGGCAGGCGCTGACATCGTTCGCATCGCGGTCGATAGCGACAAAGACGCTGAGGCTTTGGCGGAAATCCGCAAACAAACCACCGCAAACCTTTCTGTCGATCTGCAAGAGAACTATCGGTTGGTTGGGAAAGTGGCTCCGCACGTCGACAAGGTACGTTACAACCCTGGGCATCTCTACCATCATGAAAAACAACGGCCATGGCAAGACAAAGTGAAATTCCTGGCCGATACGGCTGGTGCAAACAACTGCGCCCTACGAGTGGGCGTCAACTGCGGCAGCGTCGACCCTGGGCAAAAAGAATTGTTCGATCACTCCGACTCGATCGGTCCTATGTTGGCATCGGCCTTTGAGCACTGCGAGCTGCTCGATTCGCTCGGCTTCGCTCGCTACGTAGTCTCGCTGAAAGACAGCGATCCAACCAAAGTGGTCGAGGTGAACAGGCGGTTCGCAGAATCGCGACCCGACGTGCCACTGCACTTGGGTGTGACCGAAGCTGGACTGCCACCCGATGGGATTATCAAAACTCGGATCGCCTTTGAGCAACTCATCGGTCGCGGAATTGGTGATACGATTCGTGTGAGTTTGACCGTTCCCAACTCCAAGAAATCGATGGAGATTGAGGCGGGTCGTCAGATCATTGATGATATTCGCAATGGTCGATTGCGATCGGTGGTCGCGTTGGATCCTTCGAAACTCAATATTATTTCTTGCCCAAGCTGCTCGCGAGTCGAGAACGAAGCGTTCGTTGAATTGGCTCAAGACGTCAAAGAGATGACTGCTTATGCAAAGGACTATGCGATCACGATCGCGGTCATGGGTTGCCGTGTGAATGGTCCGGGCGAAACAGACGATGCAGATCTCGGTCTCTGGTGTGGACCCGCTAAAGTAAATCTAAAACGTGGCGGCGTGGCGATTGGAGCGTTCGGCTACGATGAGATACTGCCGAAGCTTCGGCAAGAACTGGATCAGTTGATCGAATCAAGAAAGCTGGCGGTACGAATATAGCCAATGGAAAAACATGGACGAACGTAGACAATGTGTTGCGGATGCATCGACTTGGATTGTGAAGGTTGGTTCACGGTCACTCACCGACGACAACGGGCGGCTCGATCGCGTGCAAGTTGCGAACTTGGCCAGGCAGTTGCTTGTTTTGGTCGAAATGGGCAAGCGAGTGGTCTTGGTCTCGAGCGGGGCTGTTGCAAGCGGTGTTGGGAAACTCGGACTACCCGGTCGGCCAAACGATCTGGCGACGTTGCAAGCGGTTGCAGCCATTGGCCAAACGCACTTGATTCAAGTTTACGAGCAGACGTTTGCCGAACATGGTCGGCATGCTGCCCAAATTCTGTTGACCGCCTCTGAGTTGGACGACCGGGTCGCTTATCTCAATGTTCGCAATACGCTTCGTCGGCTTTTGGAATTGGGTGCCATTCCAATCATCAATGAAAACGACACCGTGGCCGTTGACGAATTGAAGACGACTTTTGGGGACAACGATCGACTTGCCGGAATGGTGGCTGGCCTTTTGGAAGGGAGTGTACTGGCCATCCTCAGCGATGTACGCGGACTCTTTGATCGTGACCCTCGCGATCCCGAAGCTCAAGTCGTCTCCACCGTCGAGCGAATCGATGATCGTATCGAAGAGATGGTTCGCGATCGCAAAACGGGGGTGAGCAAAGGGGGCATG
>JBBRJI010000300.1:0-6928 GCA_038219625.1 Pirellulales bacterium
ATTTGCGAGTCGCATTCCAATAATGGCTACAACCGCCAGTAGCACAACAACTGTTCCGAAAATTTCCATAAACTTCGTCCAAACCTTCGCTTAATTAAGAGGTAACTTCCAACACTTGAACATGACAATTCGATTGAAAGCCAAGCAACACAGCCAAGTGAAGCGTATTGCGTTGGATCAATCCACGGTTGGGCCAAACCAGACTCACACTATTCGGCAAGCGTTAACAGTCGCTCTTCGCATTCAACGCCCAAGGTCAATGACTGGAGATCCGGCAATGTTGCCCCCAGTATCCCTTGCAAATCGCCATAAAGGCTCGCCGATGTTTCGATCGACCTTTGTATTTGCTTGCAGCGCTTGGTCCATCGTGCGGTTTGCGCTCGCTTTTCGCCTGCTAGATCCTGCTCCATAGCAACGAGTGAATCTACAATTGCCTCAATGCGATGGCGAAACTCGGAACTCGAGAGATAGCTGTACAGCACAGCCATCTTTTCCTGCTGTCCCTGAGCAGACAATTGACTTCGTCCAATCTCGATGAGTCCTTGCCGAAGCGCCGATGCCAAAGCGGCGACACACGACCAGCTGCAGACCCATACGCCGTCCATGAACATGAAATGCCGCACGTCGTCTGGCAATGCTTCGCTGACGATAACACCACACTGTGCTCGACTGGATCGTATATCATCCTTTAACTTCGTCAGCCAACTATTGCTCCAGTTCTTTGTGCGTTTAGACTCCCAGAGTATCTGACCGCATTTTGACCCGCGTTGATCCATGACTGTCTGGACGACATCGCCGCCCGAAACTCCTTTCGCAACTTCTGCAATCGAGTCGATTGGGAAAGTACGACGCAACAGTGATTCAAGCTCAATCTCGAGCACCTCACCTTGCAACTGCTGTGAACCTTGCTCAAGGCGACGTTCCATGTCCGCCATATTTCGCTTGAGGTCGCTGATCATCTTGTCTTTCTCAGCATCCCTCAAAAGGTGCTTTTCCTCGAACTGTTTCAAGGTCTCTTCACGAAGCTTTTGACGTCCTTCGTTTAACTTCCGCTCCACTTCTAGTTCAAGCTCTGCCTTTTCCGATTCGAGATCGCGTTGTCTCTTGCGAAGTTCGAGCTCGGCTGCCTGTGATTGCTTGAGCTTTTGCTCTTTCTCGGCAAGTTGCTCGTCGCGGTCCCTCAGTTCAACTTCTACATCTTTCCGAGCTTTGCACGCGGCCTCCGAACCAAGCCGCATCCGTTCGACTTCAACGGCTTTTTGAATCTCCTCAGGTATCGATTTCTTTTCGGCTTCGAGCTTGGCTTCGCGTTGACTTAACAGTTGGGACTGTTCATCGATTACTCTTTGCTTTGCGGTAGTCTCTACAGCCAATTCGCCACGTACTCGGCCCAGAATCTGCGAGTACATCACATCGGTCAGTTGAAATTCGTTTTGGCACTGTGGGCAAATGACTGGAAGTTGCATATCAATCTTTCGTTCTGGTAATCGGGGCTAACATTGGTTTCGACAAATGGAACAAAAGCAGAACGCGTGCCAAAGCATTTTCTAGTAGTTGCAGGCAGGGGCAAAAAACAAATAGCATGCATTAATCGCTGCTTTTACGCAGATTATTTGAGAGGAAGAAAGTTTTTCCGCTTGGGAATTCTTTCACTCCGCATGCCAATCGATAGGCTTGTTGTGTAATATGGGTTACTTATAAGTAATGCGCATTCCTTCTACGGCTGCAGCCGGCCGCTTTTGAGTTGAGCAGACAATGACGAGACGAATACTAGCCACTTGGGTCGGACACACGGATCTGGGCGCATGGAGCCGGAATGCACCTTTGTCGGCAGCTCACCAAGAATCTGTCGCGAAAGTCCTGAGAGGAAAACAACCCGCTGACGGACTAGGGCCAATCAAAACTCTGCTCGACTCCGAATCCTTTACGCATTTTCATTTGATTGGAAACTACGACCGTTCCCTTCTTCAGCAGTTCTCGAAATGGCTTCAGGTCTCAGCGACCATCCACACACCGGATATCAAAAACCCCACGGATCACGCGAGGATTTATCAGATCGTCGACCCAATTCTCGAGTCGATGGATCTCCAACGCACCGATGAGCTGTGTTTTCATCTAAGTCCTAGAACGCCAGCGATGGCATCCATCTGGGTCCTCTTAGGCAAAAGCAAATACCCTGCAACGCTTTTTCAAACACACTTTGACTTCGAGACTAAAACCAACCGTACCCTAAAGACGGATATTCCTTTCGATATCACGGTCGATGTCTTGCCGCAGTTCATGCGAGAACCCGACCGTCTGATGCAACATCTACAGAGCCAAAGCCCACAAGAGACCCTGGGGTTTGAAAGCATTACCGGCGACAGCGAAGCGATTCGGCTAGCTGTTGGACGAGCGCAAAGAGCTGCCATCCACGACGTTCCAGTCTTGATTCTCGGTGAGAGCGGTACCGGTAAGGAGATGTTTGCCGATGCCATTCACAAGGCCAGCAGTCGTCGCAATAAGAAGCTGTATTCCATCAATTGTGCAGCAATTTCCAAGGAATTGATCGAGTCTGAGTTGTTTGGTCATATTAAAGGCTCATTCACCAATGCGGAGAAAGACCGCAAAGGACTACTGGAGCAAGCGGACGGCGGAACCCTTTTCTTAAACGAAGTCGGAGAATGCGATCTCGGACTTCAGGCGAAGCTACTCCGCGCTCTCCAGCCACCCCACGACAAGGGATCTTGTCACCGAGTCTTCCGGCCTGTCGGAGCAACTGAGGACCGAGTCTCTGATGTTCGAATTGTGGCGGCCACCAATCGTGATCTGGTGAAAATGGTTCAGCAAGGACTCTTTCGCGAAGACTTGCTCTATCGTCTGGCTACGATCACGGTCAAGTTGCCACCACTTCGTGAGAGAGGCAAGGATGTCATGACCCTTGCAGAAACAATGCTTGTTGGCATTAATGATCAGTTTCAAAAGGCACTCGGCAAAGCATACATCCCGAAGGTGCTTTCGCCCGACGCCAAGAGATTCGTTCGAAAACATGAATGGCCAGGCAATGTGCGTGAACTGCGCAATGTTTTGATTCAGTCCGCCGTCATGTCCATCGACAAATCGATAACCGATCGAGATATCGCAGCCGCTCTTTCGCAGTTACCGAATACTCGTCAGGAATCCGGCGACTCGGACAAGCCGCTTGGCGACGGGTTCGAACTCGAAGCCTATCTGGACGATGTTCGCAAGCGGTACCTCGTTCGAGCAATGCAGCAGGCAAATGGTGTGAAAAACAAAGCGGTTGAACTACTTGGGTACAACAGCCATCAGGTTCTGACCGGCCATCTTGTCCGTCATGGTATCGAGGCCAAAAAGAAAAAGACCACCGCTCGAGGCAAGGCATAGCACCTCGGCTGTCGCCGGTAACACTTGTTACTTGTTAGTAACGGATCTTACGCTAAAAGGACCACCGAACGCCGGTAAGATTTTTTCGCAAAGCCACAAGTCCTTTACTGCAAGTGTCTTGCGTAAACAATTCGGTTTCGCTTTTCCGCTTTGGCACAGGTTCTGCTTTAGTAGGTTTTCATCAAAAGAAACTCCTACTACCTCCGGGACAGTCAGCCATGCAATCAACATCTGTTATCGAATCTGTATCGAACGTACTCGCTAATATTGAGGGTGCGACTGTTTTCTTTGATCCACCAGCTGATGGTCCGCGTGCTGGAACATTCTCGCCTCTAGAGGAATCGACGCTACATCCTAGTCTGCGTGGACTGATGTCGAGTGCAGCACCTCATGGACTCTACACTCATCAACAACGTGCGATTGAGTCGGTGATGGGTGGCAACAACACGATCGCGGCCACACGGACGAGCAGTGGCAAGTCGCTGATCTTTTCGCTTCCTGCGATGGACGCTGTTTGCCGTGACTCAGACGCAACGGCCTTGTTCCTTTATCCTCAAAAAGCACTGGCCAACGATCAATATGCAAAACTTGCATCGGCGATTGAACAAGTGCCCGAACTTTCCCAATTGCAAAAAGCAAAACCATATTTGGTTAGCAGATACGACGGTAGCACCTCTCAGGAGTCGCGCAAGTCAATTCGCGAACAAGTGCAATTCTTGATCACCAACCCGGATATGTTGCACCTAGGTATCTTGCAACATCACTCGACGCACTGGGCTCGATTCTTTGCGAATTTGAAGCTGATCGCCATCGATGAGTGTCACGAGTATCGAGGAATTTTTGGAACAAACGTTTCTTACATTTTGCGTCGGCTGCGTCAAATCTGTCAGGCACACGGTTTCAATCCACGTTTCATTGCGACGAGTGCCACAGTAGCGGATCCACAAGCCCACCTTCATGAATTGGTCGGGCAAGACTTTGAACTCGTAGGAGCAGACCAAGACGGCAGCAAGCAAGGTCGTCGCAAGTTCTGGATGGTAGGTGGAGGCGAACATTACCTTGAGTTCGGTCGTAAGCTCGCAGTTTCTCTGGTTGAAAAAGGCTTACGGGTCTTAGCGTTTTGCCCAAGTCGCATCGCCGCCGAAAGGATGCTTGCCAAGATGAGAAAGCCATCTGGCGAACTCGAAGATTACGTCGCGGTCTACCGTTCTGGGCTGAAGAGCTCCGAACGCGAAACGATCGAGTCTCAGCTACGAGACGGTTCCAAAAAGTTAGTGTTTTCAACCAGTGCCTTGGAGCTCGGGATCGATATTGGCGGACTCGACGTCGTGGTCTGCTTGGGGCTACCCAACTCGATGATGAGTCTTTGGCAACGAGCTGGACGTGTCGCGCGAGCTGGACGAGAAGGCGCAATTGTGCTGATACCGGGCGACTCGCCATTGGATGCCCATTACGCACGGCATCCCCAAGAACTGTTCAATCGAAACAATGAGGCGCTCGCACTCAATCTTGCCAACGAGCGTGTAGCTTTCCAACACTATGCATGTGCAGTTCATGAAACAGCTCGGGGTGAATCTGCCTTGGAGTGTTCGATACTCGGTTCTACCATTCAGAAAATCCAAGAGCTTCGGGACGAAGGCAAGCTAACGCGGACTGAGTTCTATTGTTCAGACCCACACTCCGAAGTCAGCATTCGGAACACGGGCGAGTCCAACTACCAACTCGTTTGCGACAACGAAACCGTTGGAGAAATCGGTAGCTTCCATTTGTTGCGTGAAGCTCCTCGCGGTGCTCTCTATCGACACAACGGCAAGATTTACCGAGTGATGGATGTCATTCGAGGTAAGAAGATTGTTCGGCTTCGTTCCGAACGGACACGAAACGAAACAATTGCACTCGTCCGAAAGAAGATCAAACAAAAGTCTCCGTTGTCGGTGCGTGAGTATTCTCAAGCGACGCTTTCAGTCGCTCGCATCGACGTGACCGAGTTCCTGCAATCCGTTACAGAAAAGGACCCGACGGGTAAAACGATTCGAGTTAGCCCTGGTACTGGCATGCCAACGCACTATTTGCCGACCGAGGGAGTAGCGCTCGCTTTGCGTCCGAGTTTGGTCAAATCGTTGCAGGCTCAAATGAAAAATCGCGTAGAGGTCGTCCTTGGTTCAATCGAGAGACTGATGGCGAATCTTTTCCCGATCGTGTCTGGCCCATGCGATAGCCAAGATTTTTCGTCAGGCATCGACAAGTCAAATGCTGGGGATCTGGTCCTGTACCTGTACGACAATGTTTATGACGGAGTGAACTTAACGGCTATTGCCTTTGATAATGTCAAACCGCTGTTGGAAAAGGTTGAGGATCGCATTCTTTCCTGTGACTGTGTCGACGAATGTGGGTGCGTTCGATGCATCGCCGACCCGATGAGAGTAGCGCCGAGCAGCAAGGCCGAATCACTACTAGTGGTGAAAACGCTGATTGAAATGTTTGAGAACGAGAATCCAACGACCAGACACTTCCCGCGACCTGATGCGGGTATTGAATCAAGCACCGCGGACATCGAATGTTCGTCCTGCAAGGCAGTTGTTTCTGCGAATGCCAAATTCTGTCCCGAATGTGGAACCCGAATCGAGGAGTTAAGTCATGTTGCTAGCTGAAGCTGTTGTTCAAACTGGAAGCCAAACCATGTTTTCAGTGGATCGAATTTCACGCCAAGGCGATCGGTTCTTGGGTCGCCTACGACTGGACTCGGAAACGTTGCACTCGCTCCGTCAGGAAAACACCGGACTGCTGTTCGAAAAGTTTGCAAGACTGGAAACGATGCTAGGTCGAATCATCCCCATGGCAAACAAGCACGATCTAGGCAGGATCGCAATTGTGTACTCCAGCAAGGATGCAGGCGCATACATCTATGAAATGCTATGCGAGCAAGGTCTATGCGAACCGACCAAGAAGCCTCCTGTCGCTTGGCAAGTTGGCTGTTTGGAATTCACATCGGTTGAGGGGCTGAATACGCTCGAACACGATATCGATGGCCGACAGGTCTCGATGATCGTGTTGCTCGACCCAGTCTGCATGGTCCATCACGCCCGGACCATGCGACTGGGCAACGGGCGAACTCATGACCGTCCGCAAATCCTCGTGAATGCGTTGTGCGATTTGGCCACCGACGGACTCCAACCATTGTTCGTCGTCATGACTTGTAAGCCAGCCATTTCGATCGCAACCGAGAAACTAGCCAGGATTTATTGCCGCGAAACCTTGTGGTTCTGCGACGGGCCGTCGATCGCGATTCTAGAAGATTGACACCACCCCGCGAATCGATCTCACTTTGCGTTATACTTCACAATCAAAAGAGCTTTCAAACTTCTGTGCTATGCACGGAGAGACCAATGATCACTGCAATCGAAATAGAGAACTTCAAGGGATTCGGGAAACGTCAGCGAATTGAACTGGCACCTATCACCCTCCTTTTTGGCGCCAATAGCGCCGGTAAGAGTTCGTTTTTCCACGCCTTATTCTTTCTTCAAAATGTATTCGCAACAGGGAG
>JBBRJI010000301.1:0-6908 GCA_038219625.1 Pirellulales bacterium
TTTTATCTCCAAAAGGGCCCTTGTATCGGCATCGAGGTGGGATTTTCGGCAAGTCGCTGCGATACAAACCGTTGACTCTACCAACTCTCGCATCTTTGATTCCCAAGGAGCTGGACGCCTCGGTCGTTTGTATCGATGAAGGAATCTCGGATATCGATACCGATCTCGACGTCGATTTGATCGGGATCACTGTCATCACAGGGACCGCAGTTCGTGCTTACGAACTGGCAAAGATCTTTCGAGGTCGCGGTATTACCGTTGTGATGGGGGGTCCGCATGTGACTCTCGCACCGGAAGACGCTCAGCCACACGCGGACAGCATTGTGGTTGGCTATGCTGAAGACGAATGGCCGCAATTGCTGCGCGATTTCGCGACAGGCAATCTCAAGCCGCGGTACACTCAAAGCCCAAAGCTCGATCTGGCCAATCGACCGCTTCCCGATCGATCGGTTCTGCCGAATGCTCGCTATCTCACCTCCAATGTGTTCGAAGCCACCCGCGGTTGCGTTCACAACTGCGATTTTTGCGTAGTTCCCGCTGCCTGGGGACGCAAACCACTTCATAAGCCCGTGGAATTGGTCATCGAAGACATTCGAAAACAAAAAGCCAAACAAGCCATCTTCGTCGATCTCAATCTCATCGCGCACAAAGACTACGCTGCTAAATTATTCGAAGCTTTGATACCATTAAAAATCCAGTGGTATGGCTTGGCAACCACCATCCTTTGCGATGACATTCCGCTTCTGGACCTTGCGGCAAAATCCGGTTGCCGCGGATTGCTGATGGGGCTCGAGTCCATTTCGCAGGTCAACCTGCGAGCGAGTCATAAGGCCTTCAACTCGCCCGACGACTATCGTCAGGTTGTTGAAAGGTTGCATGCGCGTCGCATTGCCTTGCAAGGGTGTTTTGTATTCGGGCTCGATGACGACAATCCAGACGTTTTTCTGAAAACAGCCAAGTTCGCGGTGGAAGCCAAAATCGATCTCCCTCGATTTGCCATCGTAACCCCTTTTCCCGGAACAGCACTCTATCATCGCTTGGAGTCGGAACAGCGCATCTTGACGAAAAACTGGGAACTCTACGATGGGCAACATGCGGTTTTCCAACCCGCACATATGACCGTCAATCAACTCATGCGAGGCACTGAGCAAGCTTGGAAGTACGCTTATCGATGGTCGAGCATCGCGTCCAGGTTGCGACATACTGCGGCGCCATGGTACATCGCCTTGACAACGAACTTGGGTTATCGCTATTACGCACACCGCCTTCATCAGTTTTATCATTGTGACTCTTGGATGGATCCTATTGCGAAATTCTTGCCGCAAAGCCGAACGCACGATGCACTTGAGGCCGTTTCGTGATCTCCAAACAGTATCGCGTGACGATCATCCATCCGTGCGTTGGCCGCACACGCGGGATGAAACGCTATATGCGAACATGGCAAATGGAGCCACTTCCCGCCGCGATGCTCAGTGCGCTTCTGCCCAAAGAAGTCGAGCGACGATTCTACGATGATCGCATGGAAAGAATTCCGTTCGATGAGCCAACGGATCTGGTGATGATCAGTGTTGAAACTTATACCGCCAAGCGCGCCTACCAGATAGCCAGCGAGTATCGCACGCGAGGAATTCCTGTGGTGATGGGGGGCTTTCATGCGACCCTTTGTCCCGAAGAGGTTGCCCAGTATTGCGAGTCCATCGTGATCGGCGAGGCGGAAGAAGTGTTGGACGAATTGATGGAGGACTACCGAAGTGGATCTCCGAAAAAAATCTATCGATCCGCTGCGAGGCCTAAGTCGCTAACCACCACCCCGGATCGAACCCTTTTTGAGGGAAAGAAGTACCTGCCACTTCGATTAGTGGAGTTTTCGCGGGGTTGCCGATTCAAATGCGATTTCTGCGCGATTCAATCCTATTTTGATTCGACACACAACCACCGACCGGTGGATCGTGTGATCGAAGAAGTCAAACGGGTACGCAAGGGCAGACAACTCATCTTCTTCATCGACGACAACTTGACCTCGTCGTTGGACGAAGCCAAGGAGTTGATGAGGGCCTTGATACCACTGCGTATTCGATGGGTCAGCCAGTCCGCCATCAACGTCGCCTTCGACGAAGAAGCCTTGGAACTGATGAAACGAAGTGGTTGTCAAGGAATTCTGATTGGCCTTGAGTCCCTTTCCCCTGTTTCACTCAAGGAGATGAACAAGAGTTTCAATTTGATGAAAGGGGGACCCGGACAGGCCATTGCCAATTTGCGGCGACATGGCCTTCGGGTCTATGGCACGTTCGTGTTCGGCTACGACTCAGATACAAAGGAAACATTTGAAACCGCGCTTCGTTTCGCTAGAACAGAGGGATTGTTTATTGCGGCCTTCAATCATATTACGCCGTTCCCGGGAACGCCGCTCTACGAGCGTCTTCACAGCGAGGGTCGCATGCTGTACGACGCGTGGTGGCTCGACGACCGCTATCGCTATAGTATGATTCCATTCAAGCCCGCTAATTTTACACCTGAGGAACTTCAATCCCGTTGCACGCAAGCGCGGCGGGAGTTCTACTCCTGGAGTAGCATCGCTAGCCGCGGAATGCACCGCGTCAACTACCGCGACCCTTATATGTGGATGAACTATTGGGCCATCAACGCCATGCACCATTGGGACACCGAGGGGCGCAACGGGTTACCGTTGGGGGACGAAGCCTGGACGGGCAAACTACTCAAAGCCGAGGAAGCCGAGATTGGCAAATTTTCAGTTTGAGCTTGCACGACCTGAAGATGACAAGCAACTGCGGAACCTGCTGGCCCGCAATGTGATGTCAGGCGAAATCTCCCTCAGCTTTCGGCGGGAGCCAGCCTATTTTGCGGCATGCCAATTGGATGGAAGCGAATCTCAAACCATCGTTTGCCGCGAACTGGCCAGCAATCGAATCGTCGGTCTCGGATCGCGATCGGTCCGCGATCGTTATGTCGATGGTCAGGTGGAGCGCATCGGCTATCTGAGCACTTTGCGGCTCGATCAAGAGCATCGTCGGCGTGGCCTTGTCGCCCGTGGCTTTCGGTTTTTCAAAGGACTCGATGAGGATATTAAGGAACCCTGCTTTCGGGCAAAATACTATGTGACCACGATTGCAGACGGGAATGCGGCTGCCGAGCAGACCCTACTAGGAGGGCGAGCTGGGCTTCCTCACTATCATCGCATCGGAACGTGGAGTACCTACTCCCTATCCATGAGGAGATGTCGATCGAGGCCGATCCCACGTGTCGAGGTCCGACCGGTCCGTGAGTCCGAACTTGGTTTGGTGGTAGGCTATTTGAATACTATTGGGGCTGAGCGAAATCTGTTTCCAAAATACCGTATCGAGGATTTTGATCCGCAAATGGGAACCTTTCGAGGTTTGAACAGATCGCATCTCTTTGTGGCATGGGAGAAGGGTGATATTGTCGGTACATTTGCACTTTGGGATCAATCTGCCTTCAAACAAGTGGTGGTCGAAGGCTACGCGTCGTGGCTGCGTTGCTCTAGGCCGATTTACAATGCATGGGCCTTTTGGAAAAGGGATCCTAAATTGCCTAAGCCGGGTGAAGTGTTAGAGCACTTTGTGGGCTCCTTGTTGGTTGTCCGGAACGACAGATCCGATGTGGCTAATTTGCTTGTCTCCAAAGCTTCTGCGGCTATTTTGAACACTCCGAATCGACTGCTATTGGGATTTGACGCTCGTTGCCCGCTGTCGACTAAGTTCGCCGCTAGCGCAAGCCATGTGTACACCACTGGCATATACTTAGTAAGCTGGGATCCCATGCAATGGAAAGAGTACAATAGGGATCGTTTGATCTACTTGGAATTAGGTTGCTTGTAATATGTCTCTCGCCAGTGCAAAAAGCGAAACGATGTCGAGCCAAATCGAGTTGGCGGAATCGTTAAGGGCACGAGATCGGCAACAAATGCTTGTTCTAATGCAGACGTATTATGACGGAGTTCATCCATCGGAGTTTTTTCGCGATTTATCGGAAAAGCATTGGGTGATAACTCTTCGTACGCCCGCTGGAGACGTATGTGGATTCTCCACACAGGTTCTCTTGCCTGTCCCTGGCCATGTCGATTCCCTGGCGCTGTTTTCTGGCGACACGATCATTGCTGCGGCGTATCGTGGTAACAATGACCTTGCTGGACTTTGGGGCAGATTAGCCTTGGAACAGATCGGCCTTTTCCCGGACAAGAAACTTTATTGGTTTCTCATTTCTAAGGGGTACAAGACGTATCGCTATCTGTCATTGTTCTTCCGAGAGTATTACCCGAGACAGGGGGTCGTCACTCCTCCAAAGTTTTCCAACCTGATACATGGTTTGGCCGAAGGGAAGTTTGGTGATCGTTACGATCCGACGCAAGGAATTGTTCGAGCCAACGCGCATGGCTGCCACCTTCGAGCTGAAGTCGCGCCTGTTCTGAGCCATCGGCTACGAGATCCCGATATCTCATTTTTTGTGGAATCCAATCCAGGCCATGCTTTGGGTGACGAACTTTGCTGTTTGGCATCACTGAATCGACAAAATTTCACCTCGGTCGCGTATCGGGTTATCGCTGCCGCTTCGACGAAGGAAGCTCGATGAGCATCTCGGCATTTGCAATCAACACGGCCTGGATGCTGCGATGCCGATCCGAATGGCATCGATTTGTTTCCGATACCAAACACGTGGCGGAGACGCAGGCCGCGTATTTAAAGAACACGCTCCGTAGCAGTCAAGACTCCAAGTTCGGCATGCGTCATGATTTTGCTTCGATCGACTCGGCTCAAGCCTATCAGCAGCGCGTTCCGCTGATGAACGAATCAGAATTAGACGTTGCAGTGACGGCCATATCGGCGGGCGCGAAGAGCGTTCTGACGCGGGAACCCGTCTTATTGTTGCAGCCGACGAGTGGATCGACTCGAGCGACGAAATGGATCCCGTATACGAACTCGCTACGCAATGAGTATCAACGGATGGTAGCCAGTTGGATCGGCAATCTGTTTTGGGAAGTGCCAGAGATTCGGCGTGGCCTAGCTTACTGGTCGATTTCGCCAGCAGGACTCACCAAACAGAGCACCTCATCGGGAATCCCCATCGGATTCGCTGACGACACCGAGTATTTAGGTTTGGTCGAACAATGGCTAGCTCGGCGCGTTTTGGCTCTACCTTCCTCGATTGCACGAGAGTCGGATATCGACTGCTTCCGCTATTTGACACTTTTGTACTTGTTGCGGGCCAGGGAACTTTCGCTCATATCCATTTGGAGCCCGACGTTTTTGTCGGCGTTGTTGGATCAACTTCCAACGCAGAGCGAGTCGCTTCTTCGAGATATTCACAACGGAACCGGTTGTTGTTCGCGCGCAGTTGACATTCACCCCGCCTTAAGAGTCCCGAATCCCCAAAGAGCGAAACAACTTTCGAACATCTTTTCGAAAACCGATTCGACGGAATTCATTTACGAACGGGTTTGGCCCAAGTTAGCGCTCATCAGTTGCTGGATGGATGGAAGTTCAAGCGGCTTTGCCTCGCGCTTGCAATCCCAGATGGCAGGCGTGCGATTCCAAGCAAAGGGCCTGCTTGCAACAGAGGCCTGCGTTTCATTCCCCGTCGTGGGGCAAGACGGATGCGCACTCGCCATTCGCTCGCATTTCTTCGAGTTTTTCCCATATTCGCAAACCGATGACCAAGTCTATCTGGCAAACCAACTCTCTATTGGCCAGCAGTACACGGTGGTCGTTACCACCGGCGGAGGCTTGTATCGGTATCCATTGCACGACATCGTGGAGGTCACAGGCAAGTTGAACCAGTGTCCCTTGCTGCGCTTTGTCGGACGGAGCAATCAAACGACGGATCTGGTCGGTGAAAAACTGCAAGAATCATTTGTGCAGAATTGTATCGATCGTACTTTGGCGGAACGAAACATCACTCCCTCCTTTGCCATGCTTCTAGCGATTTCACAAGATTTGACAATCAAGGGCGGGAACTCGGTTAGTCATTATCGGTTGCAGATCGAATCGGATTGTGCATCGTTTGAATGCCAGCGATTGGGTTTGGATTTGGACGCCAGACTCATGGACAACATTCACTACAAGGTTGCTCGCGAGCTAGGCCAATTGGGGCCAGTTGAAGTTGATCCATTGCCTGGACCGGGGGGTACTGCTTGGACTGAATACGAAAAAAAACAAGCGATCAAAGGGCAAGTGCTCGGCACCGTAAAGCCGAAGTCACTGGCCTAATGTCGCCTTTCGCTCCGCGAAAGTGCGCATCGCAAACGCACCTTCGCCGTGCCACATCGGGAGGCAGTGATTTTATTCGCAAGGTGCCGCGTGAGACAAGGCGCCGCGTGTGGCACGTCCCTGAGTTTACGAAGGGCGTTGTGAATCGCTAGAAACATTTGCCACAGTTCCCACGCCCATCGCTACCGCTCTGGGACGTGCCACACGATTCACGCTGGGACGTGCCACGCGATTCACGGTCTGAATGCGTTCCTTCAGGCAGCGATCGACAATTTGCGTTTCCGCTTTTTAATACGGCGCAAAAAAAGCACGCATGTAATGCGTGCCTTTTTTGTGTTCTTGATCTAGCTCAACCGTATGCTCTGCGCGAACTACACCACCGACTTGATGGTCTTGAGCAATCGCGAAATGATCTTGTACGGATCGGCTTGTGAGTTGGGGCGGCGATCTTCCATGTACCCTTTGTAACCAGCGTTGATAAAGCTGTGAGGGATTCGGACGGAAGCACCGCGATCGGCAACGCCAAAACTAAACTTGTCGATCGATTGAGTTTCGTGCAAGCCCGTTAGACGCAAATGGTTGTCTGGACCATAGGCAGCAATGTGTTCGTCACGATACTTGTTGAATGCAGCCATGAGTTTATCGAAATACTCTTTGCCACCCTGA
>JBBRJI010000302.1:0-6901 GCA_038219625.1 Pirellulales bacterium
TAGCCAACCTAAATATTGAAGCAAAGCAAGTCGATGCCAAGATTGGTTGCCGGTCAATTTGGTTGCTACGTAAGATTGCCGACCTTTGCTGCGTCTAGGGGGTGGCTTGGATTTGTGAATTGAGTTCTGGTTCCAATTGCCGATTCACTCGATCTTTACCGAAACGTTGCGCAATCGTTAATCGATCGAAATAGCCAGGCAGTAATCTGGGGTTCAGGATGAAATCAATTCTGGAAATAAATCAAATGAGGGTTAGGTGGCTCACAGAACGGATCGAGAATATCTCGGAGGATAGTTCCGTGAGTGATTGTGGGTCGTCGCCCAGGTGTCTTGTTCCGTTTCCTTATCGAACGGTCTCAAGCTTCGGATTTGTTGGCAGACGGCGAAGGGCTTCGCGAAGTTGCTGCGCAGCAACTGGAATCGCAAGTCAAGAGTCAGCTTAGGGATACTCGCAATAGTCGTGACCCGACTTCGAGTAAACTTGCACTGAAGTCTTTGCAAGATCAGGTACGCAGGGCGGCAGAGTTGGGCGCATCCGTCCGGTCGAGGCTGGATGCCAGTATTGCGTCAGCAATTCAGTCCGCGGCTCGTGCGGAAGCAAGCCTCAAAGAGCAAGGTGCTAGAAAAGAAGCGGTTCAAGCTAGCCAAGTTGCGTCCAAACGTTTGATTGCAGAATCGGAGCGGCGCAGCGCATCGGTGCAGCAATTGGTTGAACGATACAATTCGCTAATAGCTCAGCAACTTTTTGCAGCGGCCAACAATGAGATTGTACCACAAGTTACCGCAATCGACCGCTATACTGTCATAGATAGAGTTGTAAACATCGAATCGAACATGGCTTCGAACGAACAATTGATTCGCAACGCTGTGAGTCAGCGCAGTCGAGCGTTCGTCGATGCTCTTTACTTAAATGAACAAGCATTAGTACCCTTTGTCGACGACCCTCCAATTGTCTTTCCACCAGCCGACGTTTGGCAAGCGCTCAGTGCACGCCGACTTGAGCGGTATGGGTCGATCGATTTATCCGGCGGCAAGGAATCCGAACGGAGAATTTATCAGGCACTGAATGAGCGCGGTGAGGTGAGTTTCAATGGGCAGCCGCTGTCGGGCGTCATGAAGTTTTTCAAAGAGCAGTACAACATTCCGATCGTTATCGACGACAAAGCGCTCGAAGACGAGAACATTACGCCAGATGAACCCATCACTTTAGAGCTTCCAACCATTTCCTTTCGGTCGGCCCTCAAGCTGATTTTGGAGCCGCTCCAATTGACTTACGTCATCGAAGACGAAGTGATGAGAATCACGAGCAAGAAGACGTCTGGGTGGGTGGCGGCGGGCTGGGTGGGGGTGGTTTCGGTGGCGGCGGACAAGGAGGCGGCGGGCTCTTTTGAAATAAGTCACATTAACCGTGAACATCTACGCTTTTGACATTTCTCGCTAATCGCCAGGATCTGTTTGCGAGGCTCCGCCTCGCAAACAGCAGTTTTGCAAGCTGTGCCGACTCCGCCCCACGTTTCCATCAACTGACGCGTACCCGTTCGGTGGGAACAGGAGGCAGAGCATTGCGTACCCCGGCAGAACTGGCGAACGACGCTATTGGATGCTGGCGATCCGCGAACAACATCACTTTTTGGGACACTTCTCGCTAATCGCCACCGACTGGTTTCACGGCTCTGCCTTGGAACCCACTGAATTGCAGGCTCTGCTTGCCGAATCGTCAGGAATACGTGTTTCGCTTGCATTGCGAAGCGAGGCCGAGCCTCCGAAGCAGTTCGTTCCCAGGCAGAGCCCGGCATCAAGAAAGTTTACTGGTCACGTTGGCCGAGAAGTATCCTTTTTTCAATTGTTTTCCACAACAAGTTGCGCTCGAATTCTTTTTTCCAACGACTTCGCAATTGACTTGGACTTGGGACAAAAGAAATAGTTCAGAAAGCATTATACGGTGCGTTGTTAGACCGGCTTTGTAGAGAGCAAAGGAAGCGTGTAGAGAAGCAAAGGACGCTCATCGACGGACACAATGGCTAGCGATATTGATATTCGACTCCGAAGCGAACAAACCCTAGTTGGATTAGTTCCAAGGACTCGATTGTCCGTTGAAGTTAAATGCTTTGCCGGCAGCCGAAACTTTATGGACGGTCCGAGCACAAATTTCAACATTGAGTCTTGAGTCATCTGCGCTGAAAGGAAAAACCTTTCAACACGATGAAATATATGGGATGATCAGCTAAACAGGTGAAAACCGAAATTGCAACTACGCGGGTGGAAGAATCACGCTGTCAATGACGTGGATCACACCGTTGGTACAGAGAATGTCAGTCTTGACAACATTTGAGGTACCATTGAGCTTCACACCCTGACTCGTACTGATTTTGATATTACTTCCTTGAACCGTTGCTGCTTCCTTACCATCCATGGTCATAACGTCGGCGGCTAGTACTTTGCCAGAAACGACGTGATACTTCAGAATCGAAGCCAGCTTTGGGATGTCCTTCAATAAGGCTTCAACGGTCCCAGGTGGTAGCTTGGCGAAAGCTTCGTCAGTTGGCGCGAACACGGTAAAGGGCCCAGCGCTCTTGAGCGTGTCGACTAGGGATGCGGCGTTTACGGCCGCCACAAGTGTCTTGAAACTACCAGCAGCGACAGCGGTGTCGACGATATCTTGCATTACAAAATCCAAACATTGAAAGAGAGCCCGAAATGTACCTGCTTTGCATAACCGTGAACGGTAACCGTTCATAACTGCGGGGTACAAAAACTTCGCCACAGGTAATTTTTGCAAGATACCTACGCCACTCGGGAGAAACACAAAGGGGACGCAGTTCCATTCCGCAAAGAGCTGGTCCCCATTCGCCTATTCAGTAACTTGAAAGTATCTGGGTCGGTTTCCTTCTGTTCTCAATCGGCTGGCTCTGGAGCCGAAGCGACTTGAATTGGGTTTATAGATTTACCCAGTTATCCATTGCAATGATGGCTATCGCAGCCAACCGACCCTACGGTCTCGACAGACTGGGATCGGCTTAAGTTTTGCCAAAGGCTACAACGCCCGCGGCCAGTCGATTATTTTCTTCCTCGGTCCCCATCGATATTCGTACGCAGTTTGGCAATTGCCAACGCCGGCCACCACTAATAAGTACGTCTCGTTCCGCCAGAAAATGCACCAAGGGTGTCGCATCTTGTCCTACGTCCACCCAACAAAGACATGCTTCGCTGGTCGTCATTTTCCAACCAGCCGTTCGGAAACAGCGGTCCCAAAGTTCAAGCGTCGTTTGATGCAGGGCCTTGGTCTTCGCCATGTGCTGTTGGTCATCCATGGAAGCTTCTGCCGCCAACACCCCTGCCATGCTCAACGACAGTTGACCTAGCATAAATGGTCTAAGACGATCGATGATTTGAGTTGCACCAAGACCGTAGCCGATCCGTAGACCGGCCAGCCCAAAGATTTTCGAAAATGTTCTGGCGACCAATACGTTTTTTCGCGACTTGGCCAACTCCATTTCCGAAGAACCGATTCCGAGCAAGAGATCCGTGTCACCCTCCAATTTGACCTTCGGACCGAGCGACAATTCGGCTGATGCTTCGCGATAACTTAGGCCATGCAATTTGCGAAGTTTCATCTCCAATCGAGGGCCTTCCGAAAGCGGGTAGCGACCAAGCATCGACGCAGAAGCCTCAATGGCGGACAATGCGATGGGAGACGGGCCAAATAAGCTGCTCCGACCTTCTAAATGTCAGCGATCTCGCAGCTTATTTTGAACATGGTTGGATGATCTCACATGAATTCTTGCCGCATTTGGGGTACAATCCTAACTCAGACTCATTTTACTTGCGTGTTCAATGTAGAGTCACAAGATGTATCGATTGATTTGTCCGTGTGGACAGGAAATGGAGATTCGGGGTTCGCAGGCGGGTTGCCAGGTGACTTGTGTTTGTGGCGAGGAAAGCCGAGTACCTCCGCTGAGCGAATTGAAGGTTCACCAAGATCAAAATAAGGCTACCCCCGTAATTGACCTAGTTGTGGGTAAGCAGGATGCAACCTCGTCGTACCCGAAACTCCAGTTCTTTCACTGCTCCGGACGGGTGGGCGGAGACGGAAACGTCTCAAACTTGGCACTTAATCACTATGTGGCCTTAGTGCATTGGCAGCTTTACGAGGCGATCCAATCATTGGGGCTCACGGAATTCGTTCTTTCGGTTGCGTTAGCCCCAGGTGATCGGAAACGGATTGAGTTCGACTTTTACCCAAAAGAGGTGAACCGTGACCAGTTGGAACTTCTGCGCAACCAGCTACAGGCGTTGAGCACTCCTCCGATTAGTGAATCGCCGATTGCATTTGCGTTCTACGTTTGGGCGCAACCAGCCGATAATAAAAATCGATCGCTGTTGATGTTTCCAAGCCTTAGCCGTTCCATAGAACTGGTCGGTTTGGAAGCAGCACTTCGCCAAGCATTCGGTATGAAACCAATTGCGAAAGAGGCTAAACGGTCGACTTGGTGGCGAAGACTCTTTTTTGGTTGGAAGTCGCCGTCGCCAACCGCTCTCGCGGAGCATTCGGCGCGAGAGAACTTTTTTGAACAAGAGCAATGGATGTCCCAATGCGCGCCGATAGCAAACGAGTCTTCCTGGATCGACCTGAAGCGAGCCCTGGTCGATACTCCCGACGATCCTCAGTACCGCGTTGCATTTGCGGAAAAACACTGTCAGCAAAGCGCGTGGGAGTTGGCGATTCCGTGGTATGACGAGCTAATACGTCAATTTCCTGATTTCGTGCCGATAATTGGGCGACGGGCTGCATTGCATCGATGTGCCAGCAATTCACACGCGGCGCTAATTGACTATTCCCAGGCGATCAAGCAAGCGCCGCATGAAGCCTCGTACCGAGTTGAACGCGCTTTCATTTATGGGGAGCTGCAAGCGTGGGATCAAGCGTTGCTAGACTTAGATGAGGCGATACGACTGACGCCGCTGGACCCTGAAGTTTTCTTTTACCGTGCTCAAGTCCAGCTTCAACAAAATAATCTTACCGGAGCGTTGGATGATTTTCTTCAAGCAATTCATTTCGATCCGAACTTTGGCCAAGCCCACTTTCGCTTGGGATGGCTGTACTTTTGCCTCGACGCCGACAAAGGAAATGCGGCGATTGAACACTTAACTCGAGCGATCGTTTTGACGAACAACCACCCCGTTATCCGACTGCATCGCGGTCTCGTCTATCTGGCGCAAAACAAATTCGCATTGGCAATCGAGGATTGCCAACAGGTGCTTAGCCTCGAACCCAATAATGCTCAGGCACATGGAGTCCTTGGTAGAGTCTTGCAGTGTGAGGGGCAATTCGAAGAAGCGATCACGGCTTGCACGCGTGCGATTGAACTTGGAGATGCGCATACGCTGGTCTACCTGGCCAGAGCGATTAGCTATGCGTCTACAGACCAGCCGACCTTGGCTGTGTCCGATTGCGACGCGGTTTTAGCGCTGGAACCGAATAACCCCTTGGCGATTCAGCTTCATGGACGTCTTTTGCTTCAGAACGGCGATTTGGATGCTGCCATGGACGCCTTTCACCGGGCTCGTGAGCTGGCGCCGGATTGGGCAGAACCTCGCGAGCATCTATCGTTTGTCCACCTCCTAAAAGAGAATCCTAGGGCGTCAGTCGATGAGCAGACACATTTAATTGAGCGCCAGCCGAAGCAGGCATTGCACTACGTTAATCGCGCTTTTGCCTTCACTCAGTTGCGAGAATTTGCCGGAGCCACAAACGACTACGATCGAGCAATTGAGCTCGAACCCGAAAATGAAAGGCTCTATTTTCTTCGGGGCGTCTTCCGAATGAATTGCCAATTGACGGAACTTGCACTAGCCGACTTTGAACGAGTTTTGGCTATCACCGGAGGTGACGATAGCGCTCGCGAGTATCGAGCCAGCCTACTATTGCGATTGAATCGATATCAAGAAGCGATCGAAGACTTCGCCCAATTGATCGCGAAGTACCCTGAAAGTCCCCACGCTTATTCGGGACGAGCCTTCGCGCAGGCCGCGTTGGGAAATAACGACCGAGCGCAGGCAGACACCCAGCGAGCGAGCGAAATGTCTCCTGAGCTAACCGACGAAATCCATCGCAGAACCCAAACCGCAAGTGTTTACCGATTAGTGCGCGCAGAGGATTATGATTCAGCATTGGAAGCCACGAATCAAATGGCGGCAGATTTTCCAGACGAATCCCTTGGCTATCGGCTTCGCGCCTTCGTACGTTGGGAACGAGAAGAATACGTCGAGTCGCATGAAGATTACACTCGAGTGATTGAAATGGATGGCCCTACCTCCGATTGCCTCAGCTCCCGAGGCCAAGTTCAAGCCGAGTTAGGGGACTGGGACCTGGCATTGACTGATTTGAATCAAGCCGTGGATATGGCCCGCCAAGCCTGTCAAACCATAGTTCTTGCCTACGCTCTGAATGGCCGTTCTTTAACGTTGGCTGGAATGGAACGTAACGAAGAGTCGAAACGTGATTTCGACGAGTCTGCTCGACTGTGTCCGACGAATCCATGGGTGTACTATCACCGAGGGATCAACAAATTCCACTCCAACGAGTTGGCCGATGCGAAAGTATTGCTGGAATTGGCGTTGGAGCTTAACAATCCGCCGTTATCAAAACGTAAGAAACATCGAGCAAGAATTGCGTTGAACACGATCAATTGCACTCTACAACACCAAGACGAGATCGACTGACGTCCAAAGATTTGCTTTGTCGCTCGCTCGTCAGTTAACCGGAATCTGTCGGCAAAAACGGAGCCGATCTCTGTGTTGCTCTGTGTCAACGGTGGAACGGTGGTCAGTCGTTCTTTTCTTCGGTTTTTCTTGCCCATCATTTAAGCGGAGAATGAAAATGGGACGCAGCGGACGCAGC
>JBBRJI010000303.1:0-6876 GCA_038219625.1 Pirellulales bacterium
TCACGAGATCCTCCCAATGAGCCAAGACCCACGTGTTGTTTGGCACGAACAATCCGTGACCGAACAACAACGCTTTGATCGCAATCAACATCGGGGCTGCGTCGTTTGGTTCACTGGGCTCAGCGGTTCGGGCAAGAGCACCGTCGCCAATCTCGTGGAACAGAGACTTTTTGAGCTCGGTGCACATACTTTCCTGCTGGATGGCGACAATGTCAGGCATGGCCTATGTGCGGGACCAAATCTACTCGAACCGGTCCACGGCCCTGAGTTTGCAAAACGCTTTGGCTTAGGCTTCGGCCCTCAAGACCGAGAAGAGAATATTCGTCGCGTTGGAGCCATCACTCAACTCTTTGCCTCTTCAGGCCTTATCTGCTTAACTGCCTTTGTGAGCCCTTATCGTGTCGATCGCGACCGCGTCAGACATTGGGTAGAATCTCGCGGAGCTAAAGGTGATTTCTTGGAAGTATTCGTCAATACGCCGCTAGAGACTTGCATCGCCCGAGATCCCAAGGGACTCTACCAGCAAGCCATCCAAGGCAAGATCCCGAATTTTACTGGTATTTCCGATCCCTACGAATCGCCCGAGTCCGCCGAATTGGAACTCGCGGGCGGAACCTATTCACCCGAAGTCTTAGCCGATCAAGTCATTCAGATGCTCATCGCACGAAAGGTTATTGCACCATGAAGTTTTCGAACGCAGTATTGTCTTCTATTTGCTCCATCGTGTTTTCGTTTCTGGCTGTTAACGCACCCTGGGTCAATGGTCAGGAGAAAACGGCCAGCGAGAATGCCACACAGCAGTTTGTTTCGCGACACGATTTAACGAAGTACGCGGCGGATGCGACCAAGTGGGACAAGGACGTTGCCAAATTGTCGCAAAGCAATGCTACCGAAGGTGGCGACGATGTCGTCCTTTGCTTGGGTAGCTCCAGCTTCCGTCTGTGGGACACCATTTCCGAGGACATGGCCCCCATCAAAATCGTGCGCCGTGCCTACGGGGGAGCAAAGTACTGCGATCTTGCGATCCACGCTCCGCAACTCGTCGAAGGACTTCGTTTTCGAGCGGCCATGATCTTTGTCGGCAACGACATTACCGGAAACGCGAAGGATAAGACCCCAGAGGAAGTCGCCCGTCTATCGAAGATCGTCATCGATACGGTTCGCAAACAGCGACCCGATGCTCCAGTGTTCTTGATTGCGGTTACTCCTTCGCCATCTCGCTTTCAACACTGGCCCAAAATAATCTTAGCCAATCAGGCACTTGAAAAACTTGCATCAAACGACACGAAGACCTTCTTCGTCTCAACTCAAAGCAAGTATTTGAATGCGCAAGGTGAACCGCGGGCTGAACTTTTTGTCAAAGATATGCTTCATCAAAACAAAGAAGGCTACGCGGTTTGGGCGAGCATCCTCAAGGACAGCTTGGACAAAAACTTGCGATAGCTAAGGACCGTTCGATCAATAACTGTCCGATTTTCCCGTAGCGGAAGTCGCCAAGACTTTCGGAATGAGCGGCCGCCGAAACTCTTGGCGAGTTTCGCTACGACACTAATTGATCGAGCGATAGCTGGGCGTGTCGTCGCTACAACCACTTCCAACGAGCCTGTCGCAGTTGCGCCAAGGGAGCACCGTCCAAGACTTCATACCAAACCGTGACCATCGTGCCGTCGGAGCATTCGACCGTAGACGGATATCCCAGATCGGATGACTTTGCGTCGACCGTAATCGAGATGGCTTCGCTCCAGGATTTTCCTGAGTCTTGGCTGATGCGAACTTGGATGCCGAGGGGACTGCGTCGGTGGCCGTACGACATTAGGAGATTACCATTTCGCATCCTCAGCAAATGCGAGGGCAGTCCCCAAACTCCGATCGTATGGGGGATCGTCCAAGTGCGACCGCCGTCCTTCGATTCGCTTTGCAAGGTTTGACCGTCGTCCGTTTTGTTTTCATTGCGAATGTGGCATACGAGAGTACTGTCGTCCGCATCCATCAGGTGCAACTCATGGTAGCGAATTGGATCGTCGCCGGGCCTTGCCGGAATGGTTGCAAGCCACTCCCAGGTCAAGCCATCGTCCTTGGATTCGCAAACACCAATCCGCTCATTCCCGTAGAGCGCTTTGCCTGCATAGAGCAGTCGCCTGTCTCGCATAACAACTGGACCGTGCGGACTGTTTAGAGGAACTCGGTAGCGATGCGACCAGGTGACGCCTCCATCGGTCGATCGGAGCATGTAGTTTCCAAGCTCAGCCTTGCGTTGTTCTGCGGTCAGCCGATTTTGAACGGCTTGCCATTCCAGCAATAACGTAGGATTTGAAAAAGCACCTGACTCTCCAGGCATGGCCTTTTCAGCCCGAGCAAGCCTTGGTTCATAGGCCAGCGACGTAAACGTAGTAACAAGAATACTGCCCTTGGCCGTTTCGACAACTCCCGCGTCTCGGTCATCAATTGGTCCGTCGTACAACACTTGTGGCCAGCTCCAGGTAACTCCGTTGTCTTGGGACCGCATCCACTCCAGTCGACCAAACGGGCAGACATGACTTTCTCGGCCACCCGAAAATGCCAATAGCAATTCTCCGTTGGAGCGTTGCGCCACGGTTGGCCAGCCGTGATACAAGGGTGGCTTCCAACTGATGACCCTAAGGTCAATGAGTTCGATTGCAGGTGGAAGCATTTCTCTGGCTGCTCCGGCAAGCCAATTGCTATTGCCAGTCGCAGTCGCAGCCGCTGCCAAGGCGACCGATGTAAATGCAATGAATTGACGTCGCTCTATCATGATTGGAAGTGTTTGGGAAAACGGTTGGGAAATCGTAATGAATCCAACCCTTCGCAGCCAACTTTTTAATGCAGCTAGCGAAAGCGTTGGGACGGTATTATCCTATCAAGAATACGAACGTGGGTTGTCCTATTCGCGAGATTGGCAGCCACCACCGCAGAATAATGAGCACGAAACCATGCCCACTCAACCACCCGCACGACTTGAATTCACCGATTGCCTTGCTTGCGGCAAACGAGTAGCCACTACCGCACCGGTTTGTCGGCATTGCAACACCAAGCGAGCCGCCTCAAAGGTCGCTTTATCCATCGAAAAGCTTCGCGGCCCCGTCAACCAGGAAGGGGAGTTAGACGACGATGTGGATTCGCATGCAGCCCTGGGGCTTGGTGGCTACGGACACGACGATTGGGATGAAGCGAAGGAGTTGAACGAGCCCCCATCCAAAACGAAGACTCTTTGGTGGTACGTAGCGGTGGTATTGTTGATCGTCTTTGCCCTCGGCGCGCTATGGCCATTATTTTAGGGAATGGCCAACCTTCTCTGGCCGATGCCTCGGTACCATCGAACGGAAATCGCCGAGATTCCAGGGGCCGATATACGAGCGGCTTAAATCGACTTCTGCAACCGCAACTTCACCCCAGGAATCCGCTTTTGCGATGGCTTTTCCGGTTGGATCGAACACGGCCGAAAGCATCCAGCCATCCTTGGGAGCCATGAACGTGCTGCTAACGACATAGACATGATTCTCACATGCTCGAGCTTGAGCCAATAAAGGATTGCAGCCCCAAGCAGGCCAAGCGATCACTTCCGCTCCGTTGTTCGATAATTCTCGAGCGACCTCAGGAAAGAATCCATCGTAGCAAACCATCAATCCCATTTTGCCAAACGTAGTGTCGAACACTTGGTAGCTCTTGCCGTCCAACTCGATATGGCTTCACTCGTCGCGATGGAGAGTTCATCGCCCTGCAACAAGTCAGACGCGAGTAACTGAGAAAAAAACAACAGCACTGCAGTCATGACAATACACCGAAATTTCATTATGGAATGCATGATCACGCGTGGGGGCAGAACAATTTAGGACGGTTACTCGGAACCATCGCATTATAGCCAATTCCAATTCTCGAGTTGTTGCTTGGTAGGAGGCTACGCCACAAGGAAGGGCCGTAAGGCGAACGGCAGGCTGAAAACTACCAGTGTGATGCAATCCCCCTCTCCGGCCTTTCAGGCCGACTCTCCCAGAGGGAGAGTGACTTCACCCTCCCTCCGGGCCCACCGGGAGGGTCGAGCGAAGCGAGGGGAGGGTATGACTCATTCTGCCGCTCGCCAAAGGTTGTCCAGCCCACTCCCCACTCCCCACTCCTCACTCCTCACTCCTCACTAGCCGACATGCTAGAATCAATGACGATCCTCGATTTTGGTTTTCTAACGCTTGGTGTGCAAAGGACTTGAAACACATGGGTTTGGCGTCTTTGAGCGTTTCGCAGTTGGTCGATACTTTTCAATGGCGGTATGCCGTCAAACGTTTCGATTCGTCCAAACGCATTGATGCGGCTACTTGGGCGGCCATTGAAGCGAGCTTGATACTGACACCTAGCAGCTTTGGGTTGCAACCTTGGAAATTTTTTGTGGTCAGTTCTTCCGAGAACAAGGCCAAGTTGCCTGCGATTTCATGGAATCAATCGCAACCGTGTGACTGTTCGCATATGGTCGTCTTCACTGCCCGAAAAACCGTCGATGAAGCCTACGTTGACTTGTTTTTGGCCAAAACCGCTGCGCAGCGCAAAGTTCCTGTTGAATCGTTGGTTGGGTATCGAAATGTGGTCCTTGGTTTTTTACAAAACGCCACGGGGCGTCACTTGGCTTGGAGCAGCAACCAAGCGTACATTGCCTTGGGGCAATTGCTTGCTTGCGCCGCCATGCTCGGTGTCGATGCTTGCCCAATGGAGGGAATTGACTCGGCAGAATACGACAAATTGCTAGGATTAGTTGGGGGTGACTACACTACGGTTGTTGGATGTGCTTTAGGTTATCGGCATTCCGACGATAAATATGGCACGTTGCCTAAGGTTCGGTTTGACGCGACCGAAATGGTTTCGCATCTGTAAGGCGAGCTGCAGTCCATGTCTGAAATAGCTGACGAAAACGAAATGGAAGACAAAGGGGACGATGCCGAAATCCTTTCAACGACCGAAATGGGCGATCCCAAGGCAGACGCGTTGATGCTTGAAGTCGATGGTTGGTTGAGCCATATTTGGATGGTGCGTGCATTTTTAAAGCACTCCGACGAAGCCACCGACGACGAAGAGCTAGCAGATGTGCATCGCGGGTTGTATGACTTCATGTTGGCGTTGGGGCCATCGTTGGACGCGGGAGATGCTACCAGATACCTGCGAATTGCCAGAAAAAAACTCAGCAAATTGAAAGCTGCGACCGAGTCATTTCGTGAGCTCCAACCAGAAGTATCCGGGCATATGAATTTTCGGATGGCAGCTAAATCGCTAACACTGGCCGTTCGTCGCGTAGACGAATTGCTTCGCGAGTCCGCCCCGTAGCAGCGTAACTCTGAGACGCTGTGATGTCCGCCTCGGAGATGCGGACCTCACGTACTGCTCGGGAATTCAATCTTTCCCTAAAACGATTCTAACGGGGTACTTGCAACCAGTGCGTCGCAGCGATAAATTGATTGTCTTCCGCTGTTCTTCTCCTTTTCATCTTGATCTACAGCTCGCGCGGAAAAGCAGTGATTTCGAATCTGCCTCTTAACTTACACGCATGGAGCATTGTATGTCGACGAATCCAAAACAAACTGTAGCGTTGATTGATCTGTCTGTAAAAAGGGACAAAGAGCAAGGAACGACTCGGGTTGAGTCTGCGTTGCGTCGTCTCGATGGATTGACTCTGCTCGAATGGTGCATTCGGCGGTTGAGCGAATCGACTTTGATCGAAACGATTGTGGTAACTGGACCACCCAGTTATCGAGAGCTGATTAGCCAGACAGGACTTTGCAACGCCAGATGGATGCCCAGTGCGCTCAGCACCCCATCGCAGCGGGCCAAAGAATTAGCCGATCGATTGGAGGCAGATTGGATTGTTTTTTCGAGTCCACTCTGTCCGTTCACGGACCCGATGTTGCTCGATCGATTGATATCGCGTGGATGGGCCAATCCGACGACGGACTTTGTTGGTTTTGCGTCACCGAACCGTCCTTCATTTTCCTTGCAGTCGTTGGGGCTGGTGGGTGAGATGTGTTCCGCTGGTGCGCTTGCCAAACTGGAGCATGAAAATTTGCTGCGAGACCCTTGTGACGTACCAGTGATTATCCGCAGGAATCCGGCTCTATTCCAAACCAAGCTTATTCCATTGCCAGAGGGGCTGGATCACAGCTCGCTGCGGTTTTTGATGGAATCCGAAGCGGATTGGGACCGAGCCCATAGTTACTTGGAGGCGGCCGGCGAAGATTTATCTTGGCAACGATTAGCGCAGCTAGCCGAAAGAAACTTCTCGGCGCGATAAATTTGGAGTGCTTCGATTTTATCGGAGCTTTAAGCTTCAAGCAGATCGAGTTGTAGACGTACATCACCTAGCCAACCTTGACGGTTGTCCTATGTGACGGTTTAACGGGTGCCGCGATGCAGGAGATCGTGCGGCATGAGCTCAACATTTCTCGCGCGGTCGGTGGATTGGGCGGTATAGCGGTCGTCGGCGGAAGCATCGAGGGTGATGGTCCAGTCGGCGATGCCGGCATGTTGATCGGTGATCTTGGCGGGCTGACCATTGACGACGACGCCTTGGATTTCGCCGTTGTCATGCGCGACACCTCGCACCACTCGCTTGTTTCCTGTCACTTGAATGCTGGTGATGAGGGTTGCCGGGGGCAGGTCATCCACAGGCGCGAGCAATTCCGGGAACGGCACGCCCTTGTCAGCCGCCGCCCGCGCCTCGGGGCCGGTCCAACCATCGAGGCTGCGGTAAGCGGCATCTTTAGAGACTGCGGGGACTTTCACGCTCGCCACACGCGTCACCGTGTCGGGTGCGGGCGCATCGTGAAAATAGTAGCTGACAGGGTTTGCGACTTTGTTCGTGCGCGGGCCGCCACCGAAATC
>JBBRJI010000304.1:0-6872 GCA_038219625.1 Pirellulales bacterium
ACCGACAAAGACGGAACCCTCTCGGCCAGCGAAATTGCTAACGCTTCGAAAGCCTTGATACAACTTGACAAAAATGGGGACGGAATCCTTAGTGCCGAAGAAATGCGGCCTGACCTAAGCGCGATGCCGGGCGGATTTGCCGGAGCAGGCGGAAAAGGACAATTCGCTGGGGCCGCAATGGGCAAACTGTTTGAGTCCAGCGACGCAAATAAGGATGGCAAACTATCGGGCGACGAGATCCCCGAACGCATGCGAGAAAGACTGAGTATGGTCGACAAAGACGGCGACGGTTCAATCTCGAAATCGGAGTTCGCTGCTATGACCGCTCGAATGGAAGAAGCGGGTGGTAAACGCCCCGGCAAAGATGGTAACACCAGCGGCGGTGTGAAACCAAAGCGACCTATCGACTGACGTAGGTCCGCGTCTCCGAGGCGGACGTCTCAACGTCTCGGAGATTAAGCCGATAAGCCGCTTCTAAACGCATTTTCGCGGAGCGAAAGGCGACAATCGTCCTCAGTCCTCTTTTTCATTCGAGCAACGGTATGACTTCTAAAACCGATTTCACAACGATTGCATTTTTGGCCTTTGCATTGCTATCTGGATCTGTACCTATTCTTCTGGGCCAAGAGGATAAGCCGCTATCCACCGAGAGCGTGGCTTTCTTTGAAGCCAAGATTCGACCCGTGTTGGTCGAGCAATGCTACCGATGCCACTCCGCAGATGGACAAGGGATTCGAGGCGGGCTATCCCTCGAGAACAAAGATGCAATGCTGGCTGGGGGAGAATCGGGACCAGCCATCGTGCCCGGCAACCTAGAGGAAAGTATTCTTTGGAGCGCCATCAACTACCAAGACTTTAAGATGCCGCCCAAGACCCCATTGCCCCGAGCCGTAATCGAAGACTTTCGAAAATGGATTGAAATGGGTGCACCCGATCCACGCGTAAGTTCCGGAGTCGAGATTCACTCCAAGGTGACGCCAGAAGACATCGCTCAGGGTAAGGAGTTTTGGTCATTTAAGGCACCGGTAAAAGCGAAACCCAAAGCATCCCAACATGCCAACTGGGCCGTTTCCGAAATCGATCGCCACGTTGCACAAGCGTGGGACGAACACGCATTAGAACCAGCCGAAGATGCCGAGCCCGCCACCCTCGTTCGTCGCCTGTATTTTGATTTGATCGGTTTGCCGCCAACGATCAAAGAACTCGAAACTTTCGTTGCAAACTGGAAAAGCAATCCTGAATCGGCCCTATCGCAGACTGTCGATGCTTTGCTGAAACGACCTCAATTCGGTGAACGCTGGGGGCGCTATTGGCTCGACATCGCTCGCTACGCGGAATCGAGTGGCAAAGAAGTCGACATGACCTTTCCAAATGCTTGGCGTTATCGAAACTACGTCATTGACGCCTTCAATAATGACAAACCCTACGACCAGTTCGTTCGCGAACAAATTGCAGGGGACTTGATCCCAACCAAAGACGACAAACAATTCGCCGAACAATTGATCGCGACAGGCTTCTTAGCCATCGGCCCCAAGACCCTCATCGAAAGAAACCCACGTCAATTTCAAGCCGACCTCATCGATGAGCAGATCGATACGACAACTCGCGTTATTCTGGGTGTGTCGGTGGCGTGTGCTCGTTGCCACGATCATAAATTCGATCCGATACCACAAACCGACTATTACGCCCTGGCTGGAATTTTCCAAAGCACCGAAACAATGTTCGGCGGAATGCGAAGCCAACGCAGTCGACAAGAGAGCAACCTCATCATCTTACCCGTGGAAGATCCGAACCCCAACGATAGCCAGATGTCGAAAGCCGAACTCGCAGGCCTAAAGAAACAATTGGAAGAGAGAGAAAAGGAATACGCGGAGGCACGACGAGCGCAACGGCAACCAGAGAAGAGCAAGGATGGTACGGCACCTCGATCGAGTTTCTTAAGTATTGCTATTCTCGATCAGCTTATTGCGCAAATTAGCAGTCGCATCAACACCGTGGACAGCGATGGCAAGCCGATGACCCTGTGCATGGGCGTACAAGAGGCGGACAAACTACGCGATGCGAAACTGCTAGTGCGTGGCGAAATCGATCAGCCGGCACAAGAAGTCAAACGGGGCCTTGTTCAGGTTCTTTGCAAAGAACAAGTCACGCTCCCACCGAATACTTCTGGCCGACGCGAGTTTGCAGAATGGCTGACGGCACGCGATAACCCGCTAACCGCTCGCGTGATGGTCAATCGTGTTTGGCAACATCTCATCGGCAATGCCATTGTGAGCGAACCAGAGAATTTCGGTGCTTCTGGACCAGCCCCTTCGAACCCTGCTTTGCTAGACTACTTGGCTGTGGATTTCATGGATAACAAATGGTCGGTAAAACACGTGGTTCGATCCATTGTGACGTCGCGTGTCTACCGACTCTCGTCCGCTTTCGATAAGACCCGTTTTGAGGCCGACCCTGACAACAAGTACGTAGCGCGAGCGAATGTTCGGCGATTGGATGCCGAAGCACTTCGCGACGCAATTTTGGCCATCAGCGGCCAAATCGATTTGAGCCGCCCCAAGGCATCGCTGATCGCTTCCTTTGGGACGACTCTGATTGGCCCCAACGGTCCTGCCATGGTCCCACCTGCCGCACTTGCAATGGCGACGGGCGGCGACTCGGAGAAAAATCCAGGCCGTCCTAATATGATGAATGCTATCCGTGCTGGCGGTCGCAATCCCAACGCCAATCCATTCGAGGCCCCTAACTACGCGAGAAGTGTCTACTTGCCCATACCCCGCAATTCTTTGCCTCGAGCACTCGATGTTTTTGATTTTGCCGAGCCAAGTCTCGTGGTCGGAAGTCGCGAAACATCCAACACGGCCGACCAGGCATTGTTCTTGCTCAATAACCCTTTCGTTTTAGAACAAAGCGATGCACTTGCGCGGCAATTGGTTCGAATGTCAAGCAATCAGAACGAACGTATATCTAAGGCATTTAACTTGGTTTATGGCCGATCGGCAACTCAGAAAGAGCTTCGTGCCGCATCCGAATTTTTCCGTAAAGCAGATGACGGAAAAAAGACCATCCCCAATGAGCAAAGAGTTTTCCAAGCACTGAGTCAATTTTGCCAAGCTCTCCTGTGCGCGGCAGAGTTCCGTTTGATCAACTAAGGACCTATCATGAATTTCGATACCCCAATCGTATCTCGACGTGAGCTTTTGCAAACGGCATCGGCCGGCTTCGGCTATTTGGCTTTCGCAGGGCTTAGTACCGCTGCCGCCGACCAAGAGTCAGGCTTGAATCCGCTGGCTCCCAAGGCACCGCATTTCAAGGCCTCTGCCAAAAGGGTGATCTTTTTGTGCATGCAAGGGGGACCGTCGCACGTCGACACGTTTGACTACAAGCCTCAACTGGCAGCCGATGCTGGCAAGGGAGGCAAATACGGTGGCAGCAAATTGATGCCTTCGCCGTGGAAGTTTCACCAACAAGGTAAGAGCGGCCTTTGGATTTCGGAACTCTTTCCTGAGTTGGGCAAACACGCGGACGAACTGGCGTTGATCCGTTCGATGCATTGTGACCAGCCGACCCATCCACGAGCTATGACGCAAATGCATACCGGCAATGCTCAGTTCATTCGACCTTCGTTGGGTGCTTGGACCCTTTACGGTTTGGGGACGGAAAATGACAGCATGCCCGGTTTCATTGCACTCAATCCACCTGCTGCTTCGGCTCAAAATTTCGGCAGCTCGTTTTTGCCTGCGATTTATCAAGGTACGAAAGTTGGACGGCCCCAAGGCAGAGGTCCCGGACCGGCCACGCGTGGTGCTGCGAACAGTGGACCGCAGCTTCCAGATATTTCGAATCCACGCCAGTCCAAGCAATCGCAACGCAATCAAATCAACCTGATTCAAAACCTCAATCGACAAAAACTCGAACGGGACATTCAGCAGCCCGACGTGGAGGGGGTAATCGAGTCGTATGAGCTGGCATTCCGCATGCAAGATGTTTTGCCAGATCTCATGGACATTTCCAAGGAATCGGAAAAGACCATGGCCATGTACGGCATCAACCAAGAGGACACAAACGATTTTGGCCGACAATGCTTAATGGCCCGTCGCTTTGTCGAATCGGGTGTTCGCTTCGTCGAGGTAACGCATGGCAATTGGGACCACCACCAACGTCTCAAGACCGAGTTGCCCAACAAATGCCGCGAGATCGACAAACCGATTGCAGGCTTGTTGACCGACCTTCAACAACGCGGGTTGCTCAAGGACACGCTGGTTATATGGGGTGGCGAATTTGGCCGATCACCCGATGCACCCAACGGAGATGGCCGTGACCACAATCACAAAGGCTACACAACATGGATGGCGGGGGGTGGTGTTAAAGGCGGATTCAGTTACGGTTCGACCGACGAACACGGATACCAAGCTGTGGAGGACAAGTGCCATGTTCACGATTGGCATGCAACGATCTTGCACTTACTCGGACTAGACCACGAGCAGCTAACGTATCGCTATGCAGGCAGAAACTTTCGATTGACGGACGTCGCAGGCAGCGTCATCGACAAGATCATTGCGTAGCCAAATATAGTGGGTAAGCCCGCTGCGTCCCTCGCGCTGCGTCCCTCGCGCTCGCCGTTGTCGCAACAGGGTCGCAACGGGGTCGATTCCAGTTTTGCGAACGCAGTTCAAGGCCGTTCGTTCAGAACTTTCTATCGGGTTCCTAGCCGACAATAACCAGCGATGCGTCTTAGAAGTTGAAACGATCTAAGAATCTCGCAATTGGCTGTTGCTAGTCGAGTCGGTAACAAGCCATGGCCCAATGGATGCGAAACGACATCACGGACTGACGGCTTTGTTTAAAAGTTCATCCGCTGGACTTGTGTACGTTACAGCGTTTCCAAAACGATCGGTTATGGCAAAGTAACTTGCTGAGATCGCTTGGGAAACTGAGGTGTGGGTAGCCGATTCGCCCACGCATCTTATTCATTTCAATGGGCAACGATTTCTTGGACCGTATGATGCCGAAACTTGATCCTTAGCTTTGTCCGACCTCAACTTGCGGTTCGCCATCGCGTTTCTGTTCCGACGTGCAAACGTAGTAGCAATAACGTTTGTTGCCGCCTTTGGTCGTGTGGTCCCGTGTCATGGCGCAGAAAGCGAAGAACAAATTTTGACGAATGTTGCGCATCGTCTTGCGGCTCAAATTGGCGGCTGCCGCGACGCCGCGAAGGTCGCCTTCTCTCCAAGGCCTCCGTCACTGCTCACCGACTTGTCACCGGTTCCCGCCACGGTCGAGAGGATGCCGGTCTTCGCATCGATCTTGCAGACGCAGCGGTTTTCGCTGTCCACTACATAGACGTCGCCTTTCGGCGCCACCACCAGATCATGCATCGCGTTGAATTCTCCCACCGGCGCCGGGCCGCCGTCGCCAGCAAACCCTTTCTTGCCTGTTCCCGCATAGGTCGAAATGATGCCTTTTGAATCAACCATGCGAACAAGATGCTCGCTCTACGATTCCTGAGATGCGATCGGAAGCGAGTTGTCGCGGATGATTCTTTAATGTACCGGCTGGCAGTGTTGTTAGTACCACACAAACGCGATCTCGCTCGGGATCCGCCCAGGCGATCGTACCCGTGGAACCCGTATGACCAAAGGTCTTGTCCGAACACTTCGGGCAGCTTGCGCTCATACCAACGTCCAAGCCTAGTCCTCGCGATTCTATTCCGTCTGGGTTGTGATTGCGAATCATGTGCTTGGCAACTTCTGGACGAAATAACTTTCCTGTGGGGTGCATGAACTCTTCGAGGAAAAGTCCGACGTCGGATGCTGAGGCTTGAGCACCACCCCAAGGTGCACCCAGGTTGCGCCAATAGGAACTGTTCCAATCCCAATCTTTGGAATCAGGCGAGCCACCACCTGCCTCGATCGCACCAAATTCCACTTGGCACGGCATCGTCTCCTCTGGCTTCAATCGCCCCATCCCAAATGCAGAGTGCCTCATTCCCAGTGGCTGCAGAACCGTCTTGTCCACAAATTCCTTGAACTCGACTCCGGAAATCCGCTGAGCAATTTCCATGGCAAGCATAATTGCCATGCTGGAGTATTCATAACGAGTGCCTGGCTCAAAATGCAATGGAACGCCAATGGCCCCCTTAACGAAATCGGCAAGGGGTGCATGGCGTTTGCGTAGGACTGCATTTTCAGGTAACTGATCGGGAAGCCCAGACAAATGGGTTAGCAAATGCTGAATGGTAACGCGTTCCCTGGCACCACCGGTGAATTCCGGTATGACCTTATTGACGGGGTCCGTCAACTTAAATTTTCCTTGATCGAACAACGTCATCAACCCGGCAACCGCGATAGGCTTCGAGATCGAGCCTAAGAGGAAGGACGAATCAACGGATTTGGCCTCGCCGAATGCTCGGTGGAATATTGACTTTCCAAGGCGAGCATAAATGACCGCGGCACGTACTTGCCCGCTGGCGGTTGCCGTTGTCAAGATGTTCGATGCCTCGTCAAATTTGTCGTCGTTCAACATAGCTCGCAATGGCCTCGCAAAAAAAACACCCAATCCACAACCTAAAAAAACCCTTCGTTCCATGATTCTCATCGCTATTCTACTTTCGGTTGGTAACGGCGAAGCAATTCGTTTCGATGGGAGCCCAAGAATGACAGCTACATCCCAATAATTCCATGAATCCGATGACCCAAATTGAAGCAAACTCCAGCGAGGATTTCAACCACCCCCCGAAAATGATGAGTGTCCCCTGATCCCTCCAAAAGAAAGCCACTTACAATCCAACATACTCCAAACGGATGGCTGGCAGTCGAGCACATGCCAGACTAGAACGGAAATCGTTCATAACCCATTCTTGAACCATATCC
>JBBRJI010000305.1:0-6868 GCA_038219625.1 Pirellulales bacterium
GATACTGCTACTTCGTCTCCTTGGTTCGCTCCTCCATGGAAAACGGGCGGTCGCGTAGTTGGTCGAACAGAGGGCTAAACGGCTTCGGCATCTTGGCGTTTTTCTTCATGCGTATGATCTCCCTTTCGGCCTGATCCGTGCTCTCTTTGGCTTTCTCGGATTTACCTAACGCCTCTTGAAGTTCAGACAGTCGCCTCAGTGATCGGATCAAGACCGCGCCATAGATGGCTACGTCGGAGTATCTGCTCGTGAGCTCGCGTTGCACTGCGATTGCCTCAACCAACAACTCCTCGCCACGATTGTTGCGACCAGCCATCATGCTTAGTTTCATCAAGGTCGAAGCTTGCAGGGCACGGTATTCAGGGACTTGCGGATTCTCTTTGGAAATTTCGTCGCAGATCGCGACTGCACGATGGCATCGCTGCTGGTCGATGGCTCGCATCGCTACGTTCTTGCTCAACGTCTCGGCCAATTCGTACTTGAAAGCAGCCGAATCTGGATGCTTCTTGCAAAGAGCGTCAAAGAGTTCTACGGATCGGCGCAAGGCGTCATCTGCCTTTTGAAAATCGTTTGTCATACTGGCGATACGGGACTCGTCCCTGAGCGCGCGACCTAAAGCGACTTGATACGAAACGTTGTCGGGGGATTCTGTTGCGAGTTCCTTTAGCAGTGCAAGGGCTTCGGTATTGTACTCCGCTTCGCGTTTGATTCTCGCTGCTTGCTCAAGCGACATCAAAGCCGGGCGGATCAGTCTCGGTCTCGCATCCCCTCCGAATCGCGTCGCTAAGGTCCCGGCGCAATTGAGCAGTTTTGCCAAAGCAAACCGCCCCTCTGCGGATTTCTTAACCTCGGTGGACTTTTCCAGTAGCTTGCGGGCGTCGTTGTATTCACCAAGCGCCATGGGCAATTGCCTTCGTTTGGTATAGAGCGTCAGTCGCTCGCTGTGAATTGCCATCATAGGCAAAACAGTGTCCGCTTGATCGGGTTTCTGCTCGAGGATCGAACGAAAGGCGTCCATGGCTTTTTGGTACGACTGCTCCGCCTTGTCCAACTGACCGAGCTTGTGCTGAATATCGCCTACCCGTTGTCGCCCGACGGCAGCTTCCACTCGCAAATCCTTTGAATTCTCCTCCGAAAATTGATCGAAAAACGCCAGCAACGATTCAAGCAATGCGACGTCTGCTTGACTCAACGTCGCATCCGAAAACCCTGCGGATTCGTCCTCCTCAAGGTCACCGCCTATGGCAATCGCACTGCCGCGTGAGGCAATGTTGTTCGTGATCTGGTCGAAGGCCAGCAGCGCCAGACTGAGGTTCTTTTCCGCTCTCGTTTGCTCTCGCTCCACCCTCGCTAAAGCGATTGTCTTCTCAGCCAGATTCGTCTCAGCCCGTTCAAACTGCTTGCCGATTTCACGAATCGAGCGTTGTTGTTGTCGATTCCAGATACCGAGCATGCCCGCAATCAAAACCAATAAGCCAAGGGTCGCGGTCGCGAGTGTCGCGATGGCTGGATTGCGTCGTGCCCAACGCATAAGCAACTCAGCGCGTGTCGATCGCTTGGCGAGGATCGGCCGATCCTCGAGAAACCGACGCAGGTCTTCTTCGAATTCGCGAGCGTGCTGGTAACGATCTTTCGGTGCGTACGCGCACGCCTTAAGGGTAATCGTCTGCAAGTCCGCTGGAATATTCGGTTGAATCGAGCGGGGGCTGCGAATGATCGAGTTGCGTTCGGGGTCGAGCAATCGCGACTTTGGGGACTCAATGGCGGGTTTGAGGGTTAGCAGCTCAAACAGGGTCAGCCCCAAACTGTAAATATCAACGCGTGAATCCCCCGTGCCAGCGATTTGTTCCGGAGCCATATATCGCAGCGTGCCAAGGATCTCGCCGGGTTGCGTCTCTGCGTCAAGGTCCGTTCGGCGAGCCAATCCGAAATCGGTTATCCAAACCGTCCCCTCCCGATCTAGCAGCAAATTGGCTGGCTTAATATCGCGATGCAGCACACGTTGGTGGTGTGCATAGTGAAGGGCATTGGCTGCGTTGGCGATCGTCCTCGCAACATTGAGGAAATACTCGCGCGTTAGTTTCTGTTGGTTCAATGCTGGCGAAGGCGGCTCACGTAAGCAGGGTTCTTCGATCTTGGTCTGGGACGCCATCGACGCTGCGTCCGGAACGGCGTCGATCATCTCAACTGTTTCGGCTTCACGTTCTTGTGTTTTCAGTTGCGATGCGATATTGCTGGCCACATTCGTCGACGAGACCATCGGAATATAAGGCCCCACGGTCTCGGTCGTCGATTTGTTAAGCATCCAACGGGCAGCTTCGCCGCTGTGAGTCGATCCGATCGCATTGCTCTGTAAGACCTCGATAACGTCATGCAGCGTCACGCCATCGATCAACTGCATGGCGTAGTATTGCAAGCCGTGGTCCTCACCGATGCCATAGATTGGAACGATATTGGTGTGATGCAAACTTGCAGCGGCCTCGGCCTCACGCCGAAACCGTGCACTGTGTTTGCTGTTGCCGGAGATCAAACTGCTGATCACTTTTAAAGCCACGTGCCGATTCAACGAACGCTGGATGGCTTCGTAAACAACCCCCATTCCTCCGCGACCAATCTCGCGCACAATCTCATAGTCACCTAGAGAATCAGGTTGTCCAGCGGCAATGGTTTGGCGAGCATTGGAATCATCGGAACTTCGTTGCTGTGAGTCAATGAGGGAGACGCGTTCGACGAGAGCAATCGATGGCAGTACGGATCGAATCAGGTCCGCGTGTTCTGGAAAGCGGAGCGTGTATTCCTCGATGGTCGGTTTTTCGCCCGCCCGCAAGCGCACCGAATATTCCTCGGCGATGACTTCGACTGGGTGCCGCTCGTCTTTGGACTCGATACCGCTCATGGCAAAGTTCGTCTGGAGGGAAGTTGAGTGAGGATTTCGGAAAGTTTTGCAGCAGCCCGCACATAGCGATTGCTGGCTGCAGTCGGGGAGATTCCAAGCACTTCGGCGACCTGTCGATTGTTTACGTGTTCGAAGTTCGATTGCTCGTGCGAGTTGTTCATCCACCAACCTATTCTCGTTTACTCGGGGAATGCTTACCATAGCTCTAGAGCTCTAGAGCTCTAGAACAGATGGTCAACACCCTCGGCATAAAGCCGACGGCATGACAATGCCCTCGGCGTAAAGCTGACTGCACATTTACCTTGAAAGCTTCTCAACTATATTTTTCGTAATCCGTTCCGTGACCGCATCTCCGCCTCGCAGTCCGTGAGCCCAGTCGGTGGAACCACAGGTAAAGACCGTTCCACCTCGGGTGTATAGGCCCAAGCAAGCAGCCCCGGTGCGGCCGCGTTGCCAGCGATCGTACCATTCGCAATCGTCCGCTGCCCAGCGAGTTGGGCACGTTGCTAGAACCTCGAAGCTCTTGGGAGTGCCATCGCGATGTGTTGGGAAGGGCAGACCACCTTTCCATTCCAGTTCGCAGCCATCACACTCGTAACCAACGATCGTGTGCTTGGCGCCGAACTCAGCGTCCTGTTTCATGTCAGTTCCCTCAAAGATCCAATGATCGGGGCGATGGACGGTGAACGCCCCTTTTCCATCCATAAACTCGCCGTGACTGAGATGGTAGCCTCCGAACAAAAAGCCAACGCCGGTCATCTGATTTTCAGGGCGTTTCACGAGGTGGTGGCTCCAAAGTGTGCTGAGCATTCGGTGATCGTCGGTTTTGAAAACAGGGTCGGAGTTGAAAGCTTGTTTCCAGCATGTTAAGGATTGCCCGTTATCCTCGGGCCGCACCTGCCAACAGCAAGTGTTACCACTAAAGAAAGCCACGTTGCCCCCGTCGCCAATATACTTCTCGAGTTGATCTCGCATTCCTGCGGACCAGTATTCATCATGTCCGACGCTGAGTATCAACTTGTAATTGCGCAGCAATTCGGGACGCTGTTCCAGATCGAGATTGGTAGCGAAGTCGAGTTGGAATCCGTTCTTTTCAGCCCACTGAACCATGGGGTATTCCCAATTGGAATATTGGCTAAATTGGGGACGCTGAAACGAGACGCGATTGCCTTGCAGATTCGCCCGACCATGGTAAGCATACAAACTGCCGCCGCCCCAATTGGTGTAAGCGTTGTAAGTATTCGTTGCAAGTTGCAAAAGGATCTTCGTGTCTTTTCCGGGTTCAGCCGAACGCACAACGAAGAATGTTTCCGCTTCCGCTGTCCTTCGGTTGCGCACGACGTACTTCCCTCCGTTGTCCGCCACTCGGAATAGGACTTGGTAATAGCCCGTGGGCCAATCGGTTGGTACGGGCATCCGAAAACTGATTGGCCAGTTGCAACCCTGCGAGCTGGCATTCTCTGCGATCGGATGGGAACCGCCGCCAGGAATCTTTGACTTCTGGTATACGACCTTGCGATCGGCACCAAGCCTTGTAATTTCGATACTATATTCGGAGGCTGTGGTAGAGGTGTGCAACGCCAATTCTTGTCCAGGAGCAACGCTTTGACGATCTGGGTAACCCTCAATGGAAAGCCCTGTCGGCGGGTCGGACTGAGCCAACGAGAAGGCGTTGCAGTTGATTAACATCCAAAGGAAAAGCGTGATCCAAGAGAGATGGAGTCGTTCCAACATGCGATTGATTCCGATCAGAGTTTCATGCGAGGGTCTTTTAGGCTTCGTCATTTTAGTTGCATTGCGTGGTTGGATATGTCGGACCAACCGATTCTTAATTCTAAAACTGTGATGCTTGCCGCCCATCGATCCGCTAAGTTGCTCCAATCAGCAGGCGTTGAACATCGACAAAGATGCCGCTGGACAACTGTTCGCGCAATGGCTTCCAAGATTCGGTATCCGCATGGATCTCTTGATAAAGGTCCATGGGGACACCCATCCGCTCGACAAGGCGTTCGGTCATGGCCATGATCCAGGCCATCTCCAGGTGCCCATCTTTGACATCGATCAGCCGCAGTTCGGTTTGGTCGGAAAGTGGCATGTCCTGCATGTTTCGCATGATGGTGATCTTGACCAATTCCAAGCTGACATCGTCGAGCAAATTCTGGTCGCATATTAGTTTCTCGCGTAGTGCGGCCCAGCCGAAGACCAGTCGCGGTTTCAGGTCCTCGCCAATTTCGCGAGCCGTGGCGGAAGCTTGCGTGCCGTAGGCCATATCAAACATCTGCTGCGCATGCTTTTCTATCGATTCCCAGTCTCCTACGCGAGCTACTGGAAATACCGCCACCCATTGATTATGGCCGACGTCGAGATAATTCAATTCGGGATCCAGGCGAAAGTTCGTGCTGCACTTGGTGCAGGCTTGGCGTTGAAAAGAACCATCGAGAATCGCTTCACGAAGATCGCGCCGCCTGTCGGCGTTGACGCTCGCGTTGGCTTGAAACTCATTCGGTTCACGACACTGTGGACAATGGATGGTAATCGGATGAAAAAGGGACATGGACGTTCTTTCGAATTTTAAAGTTTGCTGAGCCAAGAAGCGGAAGGATGCTCGTCCTTAAGAATCTTGCTGTGATACGCCGCATAGATTTCGGCGAACCATTCGCCAGGAGCTCTAAATTGATAACCATGGATGCCTTTGTTGCGAGCCGAAAGATTGTAACTGACCCAGGTGCCGGCATATGCTTCCTGGTAAACGCGGCCACCGACAGAGAGCCGGGCTGAGTTCGCTCCATCCCACCACAAATTTTTGTTTACTTTAACTCCATCACACCAATCGTTTACTTTGGCCTGCAGATCCAACCATTGCTGATCGGTCAGTGCGCGTGCATCGGCTAGAAGGGCAGGTGGACCAGGTGTGTTTCCTAACAGTCTTTCCTCAATGTATGCTTGGTTGAATTTGAAGTGATCGTTAGCGGCTTTAGCGATCTTGGTAACATCACCACCGTAGTTGATCCAGCCGCCATATTCGTCCTTGCTGCCATTCTTGGCCATGAACTGCTTCTTGTCATCTACTGCATGGCCAATTTCGTGAAGGGTCGCGAAATCAAAGTACGGTTTCTTTTGGCCAGGATCCACCGTACCTGGCTTAGGTTGGCATTTGGGATCCATTTGATAAACATCTTTGCGTGCATCGCCGTCCGGGGCAGAAGGGTCAGGTGCTGGGAAGAATCCTTGGTAGTTTGGCGAACCTGGAAGAAGTTGCTCTGCATAATCGAGTGATCCATCCTCGCCAGCTCGTCCACAATGCATGTAAATCGTATCGCTGCCGTAAGCTGCACCGCCGGAATTTTCTTTGTAGCGAATGATCTTCTGTAGTCTGTCGTTTTCTTTTGTTTGCGATTCTGGGACCATCTTAAAGACTTCGTAGAGCCTTTTGATAGACTTATTCTCTTTGGTGTAATCGTCTGCTACCAGATTTGTGGTGTCGTAGCTCGATTCAATCTTGGGCGCACCATTGACGCAACCCGAATCGTCGAGGCCACAGGCTTCGCAGGTCAACACCCATTGATTTTTCTTGCTGCATGGGGAATGACCGCAAGTCCAGAACTGACTTGTTTTGTTGCATTTTCTGCATGTGGTATCCCCTTCATAATTTCGTCCGTCACAGGCGTCCCAATGGCATCTCCAAATCTTGTCGGTCTTGAATTGTTTGAACTCGGTGAGGTCAAATCGAGCCATCATCAAGGCCATCATGACATACCGCTGCGCCTTGGCCGGCAGGGCTGCTACGATCGCATCGACTTTGTCGGAACCGCCAGGCTGCGCCATTAGGTTCAGGCAACTCGTTTTTAACGCTTCAAACTCGGTGTCATTGGTAGGTGGCGTGGCGATCTTGTCCTTGACCGCGACCAGCTTCTCGGTAAGTGTCAGGCCTTTCTGCACCTCCTCCAATTTTGCTACTGCAGCTACATAGTC
>JBBRJI010000306.1:0-6820 GCA_038219625.1 Pirellulales bacterium
TTTTCTTGCCCAATCCAAACAGTCCAAGCGGCACAATAGTGGACCATGCATCGATCTTGCGACTTGCAGACAGCGTGGACTGCCCGGTCGTGGTGGATGAGGCGTACGTGGACTTTGCACCCGCGAATTGCATTGCACTGATTCAGCAGAACCCAAAGATCATTGTAACGCGAACCCTGAGCAAATCGTATGCATTGGCCGGTCTTCGATTCGGATACCTGGTCGCCCATCCCGAGATTGTGCAGACGCTTCGTAAAGTCAAAGACTCGTACAACACAGACCTTCTTTCTCTGGCAGGCGCAACGGCCGCTATTTCCGATCAAGCATGGTTAAAAGATAACGTTGCGAGGATCGTAGCGACTCGGACACGCATGTTTGTCGCCTTGCAAAAACTCGGATTCGACGTGATCGAATCCCATGCTAATTTCCTTTGGTGCACTCGAACCGATCGGCCCTTGAAGCCGCTTTATGAGCAACTCAAGAAGAACGGTATCTTGGTCCGTTACATGAATTATGCCGGCTGGGGCGACGGACTTCGCATCAGCGTTGGTAGCGATGAGCAAATCGACGCGATGCTCGTCGTGCTCGCGGATTTGTTGGTGAATTGAGCCACACGGCGATTCGGTCTACTCGCAAGCATTCGATGTCTTGACGACTTTTGGCGTGGGGCGTGTGGCGTGTGGCGTGTGGGGTGTGGGGTGTGGCGTGTGGCATGCCCAGAGCGATTAGCGTTGGGCGTGAGAACTGTGGCAAACGTTTCTCGCGATTCACCACGCCCTTCGTAACCTCAGGGACGTGCCACACGCCGATTCGGGAGAGGGACCACAGTGCCACCCTAAAACAATTCTTTGATCTCGCGATAACCGAAGTCAACTAGCGGGAAAGGGCGACCTGCTGGTCCGGGCAAGTGACTCTCGAGATTCAGGCCAAGCGAATGGAAAATCGTCGCAACAATTTCGGGTGGCTCTGTCGGTCGTTCTACCGGTACCGCGCCAATTGGATCACTTGCTCCAACGATTCGACCCCCTTGAACGCCTCCGCCCGCGAAGTAGACAGTGAAGCACTGCGGCCAGTGATCGCGGCCACCTGCCGGATTCACCTTGGGCGTCCGACCGAATTCGGCTAAGTTGCACACCAATGTGTCGTCAAGCATTCCTCGTTGATGTAGATCTTCTATCAAGGCCGAATAACCTTGATCGTACATGGGAGCCACCACATTCTTCATACCTTCGATGGACGTGAACGGCTTGCTGCCATGTATGTCCCAACTGATCTCGTCAAATACGGTCAGGAAAGTATTGATGGTTACGAACCGAACGCCTGCTTCGACCAAACGACGGGCAAGCAAACAGCATTGACCAAATCGGTGCATGCCGTAACGTTCCCGGACAGCCATCGGCTCTTGATTGAGATCGAATGCATTTCTTGCGTCTGGGCTCGTCATCAGTCGATAAGCTGATTGGAAGTTGTCATCCATCAGCTTGGCAGATTCGCTCGATTCAAAGTTGCGGATGGTGTTGTCAACAACCTCACGCATGCGTCGACGACGATCAATTCGTGCAGTACCGATGTTGTCCGGGGGAAGCAAATCCGGAACTTTAAAATCCTTTTGAGATGGATCGGCCATCAATGCGAACGGATCGTGGGCCTTGCCCAAGAAGCCGCCCGCTTGTCCATTAGGGAGATTGCCCCCGCCACGCCCCATTGTCTCAGGCAAAACCACATGCGGCGGCAAATCCGAACGGCGGCCTAACATGTAACTTGCAACCGATCCGACGTGAGGTGTGTTCACGCCACCCGCGAACTGTCGACCGGTCTGCATGATCTGCCAACCTGCATCATGAACGGCTGCCCCGCGATGAAAGCAAGATCTAACGAGCGAAAACTTGTCTGCGATTTTGGCGTGTAGCGGGAGGATTTCCGAAATTTGCATGCCAGGTGCGTTGGTTGCGATGGGTTGGAAAGGACCGCGAATCTCGACCGGCGCATCCGGCTTCATGTCAAATGTATCTATTTGACTGGGGGCGCCGAGGTTAAAGATCATGATGGCCGATCGTTTGCTTTTGCTAGGGTCAATTTTCCCAGCTTCCGCGGCAGCCAAGTACTGTGGCAATCCCAATCCAATGGCTCCCAATGTCCCCGCTTGCAAGAAGTCACGGCGTGTCACACCATTGCAAGTTTGGGAGTATCCGTTTCCTAGGAAGGTAATCATGGTTGCGCAAAGCTCCGCGATAAGGTAGGGGGAGTCGGAGGGGAGTCGACCGCCCATCCATTATAGCATGAGGCGGAAGAAATAGATTGGCGTTTAGGCGAACTGCAGACAGAAGACTACCAGGCCATGCCACCGTGTGGCACGCCCAAAGCGATTAGCGATGGGCGTGGGAAGTGTGGCAAATGTCGCTAGCGATTCACCACGCCCTTCGTACCTCAGAGCGTGCCACACGTACCTCAGAGCGTGCCACACGTGCCACACCGATTATAGGTAGATTTCAAACTGCCCCTCGCCTTATACCTCTTCGAGGCGTTCCGTTGAGTCGCCGAACTTGTCGAGCCGCATCCCAAACTTGTCGAGCAAAGACAAGTACAAACTGCACATCTTCCGATTGGGTTTGCCTCCATAATCCAAAACACGCCCGGTCTCCAGTTTTCCGCCCCCCTTGCCGAGGATTGCAACAGGCAACCTTGTCGCATCGTGCCCCCCCGTCAGCATGCTGCTACAGTACATCAAAATGGAATTGTCCAAAGCTGTGCGTTCCCCTTCTTGGATCGCATCCAGTTTGTTGGCTACGTAGGCGAACTGTTCGAGGAAAAACCGATTCACCTTGAGCCAGTCGTCGGACTCTTGATGGGAAAGCAGATGATGGATCATGTAGTCAACGCCGAGATTTGGGAACCGAAGTGACGAATGATCGTTGTTCAGTTTGAGCGTGCATAATCGAGTTGTGTCCGTTTGGAAACCCAGAACAAGAATATCGCACATCAACCGCATGTGTTCGGCAACGTCTTGCGGAATACCATCGGCCGGTCGTGGAATATTTGGTATCTCCAACGTCGGTCGCCAGCCTTGCAACTCCCCTCGCTTTCCCGCGCCGGAAATCCGTTGCTCGACCTCGCGAACCGAGCTCAAATACTCATCTAGTTTCTGTTGGTCGCTTGAGCTGATCGTTTTTCGAAACGAAGTTGCGTCTTCAAGAATGGCATCGAGGACGCTCTTGTCTCCTTTGCTGGTCGCATCGCGGAATAGCCGATCGAATGCGAGAGCCGGATAGACTTCGAGCGGGGTTGGGGTCGTCGGTGAACTCCAAGAAATGTGACTGCTGTAGATCATCGAATAGTTTTTGTGAACGGATGGATTCCCCTTTTCGCAACCCAGCACAAGACTCGAAACCTTGGTCGTCTGACCATAGTGTTGCGCCAACAGTTGATCGATGCTGGTTCCGCTGCGAATACCACCTCCGGCTTCCAGAGGAGCGCCGCTCAATAGATTGCCCGTTTGCGAACTATGGATGTTTCCCTTAAGCGCCTCTTCGTTGTAAAGGCCCTTGATAAAGAGCAGTTTCTCGCGATGCGGAAGAAGTGGCTCAAGCACTTTGCCAAGCTCCATTTCTTTGCCAGCACCTTTGGCCCACCAATGATCCTTGTGAAAGCCATTGCCTGAAAACAGTACAGCCATTCGAACGGGCGCATCGCCGTTGGCTGCGGTTGTCCCGGCTTCCTGACCCCAGACACGGAGTGACTCCATCCAAGGCAGAGCCATCGATACTCCGATACCGTGAAGGATGGTTCTACGCGAAGTTAGTATCGATGTCATGATTTCTTATTTGGGGAGGAAAGGTGGGATGGGTTTATTGCGCGTACCAAAAAGCCTTATTGCCGCGATCGACAATCATGGACGATGTTCCGCTCCGCGAATCATTCTAAACTGTGGGCTCAATACGATTAGCTCCACTGCAGCAGAAATGCGGAAGTCCTTTTCCGACAATTGCTTGGTCATTTCGTCAATCAGCGGCTTATCCGACAACTGCACCGATCGCCCAAGCGAATAACCGAGCAAGCGTCGGCAGAATGTCTCTAGAAAATCATTCCTTCGCGTCGTTGAAAGATACTGCCGCAAGCTTTCGACTCCGGTCAGCGTCGTACCGTCTCGAAGAACTGCCGTTGTATCAATGCTATGCCCGTGAGCGTCTTTGGTCCTAAGCCGACCAATCGTGTCGTATTGTTCCAACGCATAGCCAAATCCGTCGATTCGCTGGTGGCATTTGGCGCAAGCTGGGTCGTTGCTGTGACGCTCGATGAGTTGGCGCTCGGTTAAATCCGCCGGCACATCCTCGGGTAGCACGGGAACGTTTTTCGGGGGGCGCGGCAGTTTCTCACCCAGCAAAAATTCGGACACCCAATTGCCTCTCAAAATTGGGCTGGTTCGCGAAGCGCCAGAATGCTTGGACATGGTGGCTGCCATACTCAAAATGCCACCGCGAGATGACTTCCGCGTGCCGTCAACTCTTTGCCAGTCACCCTCCACATTTTCGAAGCCGTAAAACTTGGCTAGTCGACCGTTCAAGTACGTGTGATCGGCACTGAGCAAGTCAAGGATCGAGCCATCATTTCGAAACATGCTTTCGAAAAACCGTATCGATTCCTCGTACATATCCGACTTGAGCTCTGAAAATTCGGGATAGACTTTTTCGCTTTTTTCATCAAATTGATCAAAATCGCGAATGTGTAACCATTGGCACCCGAACTCAATGGCCAAGCGTCGCATGCGATCATCGGACATCATGCGACGGACTTGGTTGCGCAGGACTTCGGGGTCGTGTAGGCTTCCGCTTTCGGCGGCTTTTTGCAGCTCCCGATCCGGCATCGTGGACCACAAGAAATAGCTCAATCGCGTCGCAAGCTCCTGACTCGAAACAGGCGCGGGTGTTTTTCCTTGCGCCGCCGCTTCGCCCCGAAACAAAAACGCCGGTGCTACGAACACTCTAGCCAACACCATACGAATGGCCGTGCCATGCGGAAGCTCCTCGCTTCGCAGGCGCTGATACAGCTCCTTTAGCTGTTGTTTTTCTGAAAGCGACACCGGTCTACGCCATGCCCGCTCCGCGAAATCCAAAAGTGATTGCAGGTGAATCGGTTCTGCTTCGAGCATACGCGACTTAAATTGTTCGGCTCGTTGCATGATCCCTTCACGCATCGGTGTGAACGCGCTGGGGTCTGCATCTTGAGTTGCAAATTGCCAAAGCTGTTCGTATGCGTCCACCAAAGCCAAGGCATCTTGACTTACAAAATGCAATTCATCCCATAGTTGGTCAAGCTCCGCCGCTTGTTCTTCGTTCAACATCAATCGCTTGAGATGCTCGTCTTCGCGATAGAAGAGGGTCAACGTGACCACTTCATCAACAGGGACAATTTTGGTGTAACATAACGCGGCAGGAAACAACTGCCGAAAGGCGTCAAATTGAGCCAGCAGTCGTCTACGGGACGCACTGCCCTCCGCGACGATAATCGGCGAATCGTACTGCAAAGGCCTATCGCCATCGGACCAAGTCGCCTTGGCACCTTTGATCGCAGTCCCGCTGGCAGACAGCCCATGCAATTGCGAGGGTCTATCAAAAAGCACTTGCAGTTGCACAGTGCCTTCGGCTCCAGTCTCAGCATCTAGCGAACCTGTGGCCACAAACTCGTATCCCTCAACCAAGTCGGCTGGAACGACCATCTCTATCAACGAAGGAGCTTGAACGACCATGTTGGATGCATGGGTTGGCTGTCCACTCGGGTGCTTGCCGAATAAGGACGGATTGACTCCAAACTTGGATTCGACCGAGTCTACGATGGAAGGCTTGTTAGCAAGAAGTTCCGCCCGAATTGCGGAGAAGAGAGGACCGCTCAAGGACGTTAGCTGTTGGTACAATACTTCGTCGGGCGAGTTACCCGGAACAGTTCCAGGGGCACGGGTTAGGAGCGACTGAACTTCGTTGGCCCATTTTTGCTTTTCCATTGCGTTCGCAGCCAGTTGCCATTTTTCGAGCAGCGAGCCGACTGGGATGATAGACTTTTCGTCTGACGCATCTGGCTCGCTGTAAAAGTGCCATATTCCTGAATTTCCTTGCCGATCGGAGTGAGGATTTCCAGCGAGTATGTCAGGTGAAACATCCTTGGCGAGATCCCAATCCAAGTTTTGGTCATCCTTGCTCCGGATCGAAAGGTCGATCGCGGCCAAATCGCAAGAGTGCTCGCCATTTCGTGGACCTACGATCAATGAGATCAAGTCCCCTTTTTGGATGGAAATATCTGCAGTGGATGCAAACCGTTGCGAGTCGGCATTGGTGGCTGAGCCCGATGCGAGTATTCGCCGCGAACCTTGATGGCTATGCTCCACAAGCCAAGTGACTCCATTGCCGCAACCGATGTGAGCCCTTTGGACACGGCTCGAAATCGTTACGCTTCCCGCGATGGGACTCTTCCATCCAACCGCCACACGTTTCTTGGGCGAGGGGTGAACTCCGACACTCTGTGGCTGCATATCGCCTGGCACCCGGACAACCTGGTCGGATGAATTGGCGATCACGCTGAGCGCATCCGATCCGACCCACCCTTTTACAAAGTCGTAGTTCTCAGCCCGTTCCATCTTGGTCGTCATATAGGAATCGATTCTCTTTTCGCCGGCCCCGATCCCCAAATACTGAAACCAAGCCGCAAGGATCATTCGGTCAACCGAGAATTCTTTGGCTAACCAATCGATTGAGACCTTGTCAGCAGACTGGCTGAACTCGGAGGCGGCTGCCAAGCTGTTAGCAGCGTTGGCAAGGATCGTTTCTCGATT
>JBBRJI010000307.1:0-6809 GCA_038219625.1 Pirellulales bacterium
CTATGTTTGGCACGCGAAGCTTGCCCTTTGCATCGATTTTCAACAAACACAAATGTCGAGGATCATCGCGGCCCAACAGTTTAGCCACATGCTTTGTACCGTCACGCAGGGTGACGGTGATGATCGGTGGATTGTCACGAAAGTTGTAAGTACTCGTGATGATGAAGCCGTCGTCCGAGATGACTAAGCCAGTAGTCGGCCCAACACCAGCTTGGCTGAGTTGGGCAATACGACCATTTCTCGCCCCAATCGTAGCCCCACCGTAGGTTTCGATGGTCACCAACGACGGCAAAATCTTTTCGGTTGCCTCGTGAAAAGCCCTGGCTGTCAAAAGGTTGCCCGGCATGCTGATAGGGTCGCTTTGCCCAAAGCAGAAGACGCAAAAGTTTACGAGAAGGAACCAAATGGGAATAAATCGGAGCCAACTCACCGTTGTTCATCCTTTCGGACCATAGGCTTAATCGTAACGGGAATTAATTCTGACCCGCGCTTCACGGTCAGCTCGACGGGTTCACCCACTACCAGTTTCGCAACAACTTCGTCGTACTGCCGTACCGTCCTGATTCGCTCATTGCCAATGGAGAGAATTACATCGTCCGTTTTCAATGGCACCGAAACAGAGGATTCAGCGTCGATTCGATCAACGTAGGCGGGCGAATCCTTTCCACCCAGTCGGAACACTTGTATGCCAAGATCCACTTGCATCGGCTTCGATGGCGGTGAAGCGGCGACAGGTATCTCGTCGCCCACGATGAATAGCGCCAGGAGGGTAACTGGGATTGCATAGTTAAGTCTTGTTCCGGACGAGCGGCTTTCGAGAATCGGTCCAATCATGCCTATCAGTTGACCGGATTGACCATCTACCACCGCTCCGCCGGGAGCTCCCGGATTGCTGCTGATCATATCCAACAGCAGTACATCGCCTTCAAATGGAAAAGGCTCATTGCCTCGTTTTGCTTCCAATTTCGTTTGCAACGATACGATGCCCAACATCATACTTGCCGGGTCATTTCCGTCCGCAATTTTAAACACGTTGGAAACGCCTAACACCCACTCGCCACGAAAGGTCTTTCTTGTCTTCGAAAGATCGAAATGCATTGGTGTCTTCGCTTTAATTTTTAGCATGGCCAATTGAAGCTCACGGTTGCGTCTGACAATCGTCGCGACATGCGAAGATCCATCGGGCAGCACCACCCGCACTCGATCGCCATTTAGGTAAGTACCATTGGCGGTCAAAATGAGACCATCCTCCGAGACGACCAAACCACTTGCGTAGCCAGGAGTGCTTCCCACCTTGGCCCCGTAGATCTTGACGACCCTTGCTTGCGCGTAGTTTCCTGCTTGCTCAAACGAGTCACTTGGCTCACCGCAAAACGCAGAATGTGTTGGCTTGCCAAGAATAGATAGGATTGCCAACCACAAAAGCAAATAATTCCAATTGCAACCAGAAGCCTCGGAATTCATGGTTTGTCTCCCTCCAACTCTTTGGGAATTTCAATCGCTTCCGCCGAATCCAAAACCCACTCTCGTTTCGTCATTGCTTGAACACCCATTGCGAGTCGGCGACGAGCCGAAATATTGAACCCTTCGAAATCCTTATAGTCTTCGAATATGATCGTGGGATGAACGGGTGATCCGTCTTCATCGAAGCCAACCTTGAGCAGTTGGGGGACATCATCCATGCTCAGCCATATTATGAGCGGTAAAGAAGTCTTCCCCGAGATTCGGATTCGATACGCTCGACCGCCAGATATTGGATCGCCGCCATCCAATTCAATTTGAATTCCCAGTTCAGACCATAGCTGATCGTTATATCGAGCCGCTTGAACGACGGATTGCAGGACAAACCCATTGGAAAGAAACTCGTCCAATGACACGCTCTTGGGTTCTTGTCCAGTATTCGCTCGAAAAAAGCCAGTGCCACCCCGATAAAACGATATCTGATTGTCCTTTTCGGTCACGAGGAATCGACCATCACGACAAATCACAGACGAAACTCTATCGACGATGTGCGCATCTTCGATGATCTTGCCGATCCATCGAATGGCCTTCGTAGGATGGATATCGTTCGCCTCCGTCTGATTTCTCCAGCGATCGATGAGACGATTTGCATTCTTTCTATTTTCTTGGAACGACAACAGCGAGCCCGGAGTCAATCGAGCAAACTGCGTTTTTTGTTGGCCCCTCCCTTGGTCTCTTGGCACCTTGTCATTGTCCGGTTCGCCCTGTTTCTTGTCCTCTTCGATTGGCCCATCTTCAGCCGATGGTACGTAGGTCAGAGCACTCAGCCGGACCGCGAACTCCAGCGGCTTGCCGTCGCGCTCGTACTGAACAACAACCGGCCAGTTGCAGGGGAGCATCGACATCAGACTAGCCAATTGATTCGACGACACAATGGTAGTCCCATTGAGCGAAAGGATCTGGTCTCCGAGCCGAAGGCCAGCCCTCGCAGCCCGCGAATCCAGATTGATTGCTTCGCAAATGACTCGACCACCACGCATCGCAAACTGTGCGTCCAAAGTTCCGTGCTGAGCAACTCTTGCCGACATCAATTCAGGAATAAAGTTTTTGACCTGCTCCGAGGAAACGGCAAAGCCAACACCGACGTTGACACGACCTCGAGTTGCAAAGGCTGCCCTACCATTGATGCCGATCACCTCGCCCCGCATGTTCATCAGAGGTCCACCGGAATTTCCTGGATTGATCGCGCAATCAGCTTGTATGCAGTTGCCATAAACCATCGCACCACCTTGGTAGCGCTCAACTCCGCTGACGATGCCAAGCGTGACCGTGGGTGCGTAGTCTTCGGAAAGTGCGAACGGATTTCCCATCGCCATCACCCACTGCCCGATACGCACGTCGTTAGAATTGCCAAGAGTCGCAAAAGGCCAAGTGTCTTTGCCCCGCAATCGGATAAGTGCAATATCGCCAGCTAGATCGGTTCCTACAAGCTCCCAATCGTAAAGATGGCCATCGTTGAGTCCTGCCTTGCCGTTCTTGCCGATGGCTGCCACGACGTGATGATTCGTTAGGGCAAATCCATCTTTGTCGATAAGGACGCCGGAGCCGCCCGCCTCTTTGTTGCCACCGAAAAGCGAAACGACACTTGCATTGACCCGTTCGATGGAGGCCACGCGTTCCGATTCTAGCCGTCGAACTATTGACAGTTCTTCGCTCGACAACGAGCTTTGCCCCGAAGCAACTTCAGCGGCTAGCATTCCGAGCGAAAGCGCAGCGGCCAAGCCCACCGCGATGGGCGTTCCAAACATGCGGTTTAGCAACACTATTTGCGAATCAAACACAAGTCACACCAGTTAGCGTGATCGGCCAAATCGAGGTCGTCACCCGCCTCAACGATCAATTCCAGAATTTGAATCCCCTCCATGTTGATCTGTAGCTTTTCAGCGACTTCGGTCCCTCGTTTCGAAATCCGCGCCAATTCTTTGTCATCCCCCCGAACGACAAAAATGCAATTCCCTCGCCCTGCCGTTTCTTGGTCGATGCCAATGGTCGTGCACAGGACCTGGAATTGTTTGTTGAGTCGGTAAGTCAGAAGACTATTCGACGCAACACCTATACCCTTTTCGAAGGTTTTAATGGACGGGTCGCGCAGGGTCAACAATCCGCCACTGATATTGCGGTCCTTTTGAAACGGTCTATGAAATGTCACGATCGGCTTGTGTTCCGAGGAAGCAGGAGAAAGATCAGAAACGAACTGCAGCAGTTCCGAATGAATAGAAATGCATTGCACCAATCGCAACTCAGTCTGAATAACCGTGTTCTTGGCGACCTCCAACTCCAACACATCACCGCGTAACCCTTGGAGCTTAGCCCAGATTGTTGACCCATTGTCGAAAAAACGGACAAGACAATTGCGATCCTTGCTCTCCGCTTCGATGGCTGACGCAAGGGAAATCGCAATCAGGCTCTCGCGCGGAATCGAGCGTGATTTGTCGTTCCAGGTAAACTTTACCGTATTTTCATCCAAAGATTCGAGTAGACCATTGAGCGTCTCCGTCGAGTCGTCAATGCGTAGCAACAATCGATCCTCGCTTCTCTGGCTATTAAGATTCGATTGCACTTCTTTGGTTATGAGTTTGGGCAACAACTGTATCCCAGTTACCAATTCCAGTGGCAATAAAACTGGTTCCGAGTTCATTCCGTGGCCTCGGATCAGGCACCGATCCTCTGAGACCGTGACCGAGTCGGCGTACAGCCTCCCCTGGCCAACAAGTTCGACCACGACCGATCGCGGTGCAACGGGTGGTGTTTCACCCATCGTACGAATTTCGCGAAGTTGATTGAGTTTCAAAGGGCCGTCGGCAAGCTGCACTTGACCCTGTTGATCGATCGAATGCAGTTCGACCGACCTGCTATCGCCGTTCAAAAGAGTCAGTTGTACATTCGAACTACGAACCGCGTCGCACAACAGCAAGGATAAAGCGATCGCAATTCCAACCGTCCAATGCATACGAATTACGGTTTTGCCTGCCGTGCCACACTCATGCATACCGCTACCGCTCCGTTTCGTCTTGCAAACTTCGATAGTACTGTTCAATGAGAGCTCGGTAACGTGCGGGGTACTTTTCCTTAATCGCTCCCAAGGCTTCGGCGTCTCGCTTCTTGTCTCGCATGAAATCCCAGGGTGATCGCTCAGCTCCCTGTTGAACCTGTCGCACTGTCTTGGCGTCGGATTTGTCGTCGCTGCCTTCGCCGGAGCCTTCTTTGCCACCCACTTTGCCCTTAGATTTTGACTCGCTTTTATCCCCCTCTTTCTCTTTTTTGCTCTCGCTTTCTGAAACGGCTTCTTTTTCTTCGGCAACCATAATTAGCTGGTCCAAAATAGCAACGGCTTCTTTTTGCTGCGTCTGGGTGGGTTCATTCGCTTTGGCTCGCGCCAGTCGCCGGCGCGAAAATTCCATTTTTTGATAGATATCGGCCAAACTACCGGCCTCAATCTGCAAAAGCTGTTCGATCTGCATAAAGGCAGCGTTGCGCTGCCGATCGCTTGCGCGCGGATAGTTGCGAAGGAAGTCCGTAAACGTCTGCAATGCCTCTGTCCTTTGAAGCAAGTTCTTTTGACAAATACCTAACAAGAACAGGGCATCCGCAGTATGCGGCGTTCTTTTGAAATTGGCTGCACTGAGCAATGGCAATGCCGATTCGTGATCATCTTCAAGAACATAAGAAGTGGCCAAATAAAATTTAGATTCCCCTGAAACGTACGGATCATCCGAGTCGTTTGACATTTTGAGTCTCACAATCGCATCTCCAAAATTCCCCGAACGAAAACTGGCAAATCCGGTCGCGAAGTCCGCATTGAGTTCAACAAGAACATCTGCAATGAGTTCTGCAGAGTTCGCATCGTCTGCCACTAATGCATCCAGCCGTTTCGTCGCCCTTTGCTTTTGGTCCTCGGAGAATGTGCGATTGTCAGTAATGTGCGCCTGGAATTCACGAATCAAATTCAAACGATCTTCGGCACCATGGGCACCGCAAAAAATCGAACAGCAAACTGCCCAAAGCGAGCACGCCATTAGTAGTCGAATCATCTATACTTCTCCGACATTTCCAAGGCCATTTCAGCGACTTTCTTTTGCATTTCTGTCAGCGCTGCAACTTCCTTCTTCATTGATGAATCAAGTTCACCGGACTCGAGCACCTTGCCGAGCAGTTCCGTGCGATGATGAACACGCAGTTGCATCGATCGGAGCATCTTCAACTCGGCTGAGCCGGGAACCAACGGCGGTTCACAATTGCATTGTCCCGATCCCCCCTCGGATTTCTTCTTTTGAAGATTTCGCTGAAGTGCATCGATCAATTCCTGAAGCGTGACGGCAACGTCATGTTGCAACGCCTGCGTATACTCATCCGCGCGACCATCCTCAAGCAACTCGCCTAAACGCACGAGATCTGCTTGCAGATTTGATACGACGCGAGGGAACACGATGCTCGTACCATCCTCAATCAGCATCTCGTTGGTTTGGTTGGCTTCCTCTGCTAATTCGCGTTCTTCCGTTGCCAGTTTGCGAAGACCAATAAGATCCCCGCGTGTCAACTTACCTGCTACCGTTTGTTTGGCGTGAACGGAAACCGTCGATTGGGTCACTTCCGTTTGCTTGGACAGCATACTGCGGAAGCGTGCTTCCAAGCGTGCAAGCCGATCAATCAACGTTTCTTCTCGCAGTTGGGCCAAACGCTTTTCGATTTGGTCAAGCGCTTGCTTGAGTTCATCGACGGCTTTTTCTTGTTCTTTGACAGTCGCTTTGGCATCGGATTGACGAAGTCCATCGGCAGCTTGCTGCATCGACTGTTGCGCTTGCTCTACATTCTTCTTCCCTTTTGGCCCACTTTCGGATTTGTTTTCGGGCATTTCATTCATTTCGTCAATCAGTTTCTTGGCGTCTTCGGACGTTGCCTCTTGTTTCTGAGCCATTTGATCCAGCATCTCTTTGGGCAATCTCGCGATGCGATCTCGCTCTTCTTTGAGAGCTTCCACTGCCTTCTGCAATTGTTCGAGCGATTTCTGTTCGTCTTTTTGGGCATCTTGCGGCAATGCCTGCGCTAGTTTTTGTGAGGCAGACTTCTGACTCTTGGATGCGTTACCCAAGCACCCCTTACACTTCTCCTCGCCGCTCGAACTCGGCTTACCCGCACTGGCTTTCGACTCGGAGTCTTGTTTTCCCATTGAGTTAGCTAACTGATCGGTTTTTTGTTGAAGCTCTTCTTGCTTGGTCGCGAGTTTATTCAACTCTGGTTGCTCGTTCGATTTCGTTTGCTCAGTTTTTTGACTGAGTTGCGATTGGGCT
>JBBRJI010000308.1:0-6802 GCA_038219625.1 Pirellulales bacterium
TTCAATGCGTTTGAGCGAACCCGGATAGGCTGCCGTCGTGGCTTCAATGGTTCCAAGTGCACCGGATTCAAATTCGAGGATAGCGGTCGCGGCATCCTCCACTTCGATTCGTTCGTGTGCTCTTAAAGCAGTCATGGCGGATACGGACTTTACAGGCCCCATCAACCAAAGGAGCAAATCGACACTATGGATCGCTTGATTCATCAACGCTCCACCACCGTCTAGCTTCCAAGTCCCACGCCAGGCTCCGCTATCGTAATAAGCTTGAGTGCGAAACCATTTGACATAAGCCGCGGCAAGCGACACGGTTCCAAAGCGATTCTGTTCGACGGCTGCCTTGAGAAGCTGAGCGGATTTATGGAATCGGGACGGAAAAATAGTTCCCAGTTGCACTCCCGCCCGCGAGCAAGCGTCGATCAAACGGTCACAACGAGCGATTGTCACCTCTAAGGGCTTTTCCACCAGCACGTGCTTGCCAGCCCGTGCTGCCGCCACTCCTGGCTCCAAATGAGCTCCACTGGGTGTGCAAATCGTGACGATGTCCACCGCGGGGTTGGCAAGCATCTTAGCAAGATCGTCATAAGCGGTTCCACCAAAAGCGCCTACAAAAGCGTTGGCCTTATCCATCGATCGGCTATGGCAAGCCACCAGTTTCGAACCTTTCAAATCCGCAATCGCCTTGGCATGGAATTTCGCGATCATCCCGCATCCAATTATGGCCCATCCTGTCATGAATTCTCTTTCTATAGGTAAGTCCGAAGCGACCGTATAACGGGTGAAAACTGATAATATGATGACTCAAGCCGCTCGACAAAGCCAGTCCACGTTACAATCGAGCGTTTGAAAAAAGAGACTATGCAACAACTGCCCGAATTATCACTCATCCAGACAGAACGCAATTGGCTTGGCCAATGGGGCTGGCAAGAAAGTGCACGGCTCCCTTCGGCAGCATATGTTCACATTCCATTCTGCCGGCATCGCTGTGGCTATTGCAATTTCTCGCTTTTGGCCAATCGAGAAGATCTATACGAGCGATTTCTCAGCGCTTTGGAGATCGAACTATCTGAGCTGAGACAGCCCAGATCCGTTGAGACCGTTTTTCTGGGGGGTGGTACCCCCTCCATCATGCCGAGTGATTCCATGGCTCGGCTGCTGAATATGCTCAAACGATGGTTGCCAATGTCGCAAAAGGGCGAATACTCCATGGAAGCCAACCCGCTCGATGTGACCGAGGAGTTTTGTCACCAAATCGCATCCCTGGGCGTCAATCGTCTCAGCATCGGGGGACAGTCCTTTCAACCATTGAAACTGAAACAATTGGAACGGGACCATTCGCCAGAACAACTCGTCGCTTCGGTAGAGCTTGCGATGCAGCACTTTTCGTTCGTATCGCTCGATTTGATTTTTGCGGCCCCCAACGAAACCCTGGCCGGCTGGCAATCCGATTTGAAAATGGCTATCGAGTTGGGCGTTCAGCACGTCTCGACCTACGGCCTCACCTACGAAAAGGGTGCGCGATTCTGGGGAATGCGAGAGCGTCACGAGATCGAATCGGTCCCTGAGGAACTTGAACTGGACCTCTACAAGGAAGCCATCGAGTTTCTGACTAGTCACGGCTTGGAACACTATGAAATCTCCAACTTTGGCAAGCCCGGTCACCAATGTCGGCACAACCAAAACTACTGGCAGGGAAAGCCGTGGTGGGCATTTGGCCCGAGCGCCGCTCGCTACGTCGGCGGCATCCGAAGCGTAAACCATCGTGGAACGCTTGAATACATTCGCCGCATTGAACAGGATCGTTCTCCAGTCGCCGAGTTCGAACCACTAACATCAGAGCAAATGGTTCGAGAGAAGTTTGTGTTCGGCTTGCGACAACTTGTTGGGGTGGACTGGGAAGCCTTGAAGTCAGAAGCCGACACTTCGACTGGCAATTCGATTGAGGCGGTCCTCCAACGGCATACGGAGGCTGGATGGATGGTTCGAGATGGCAAGAACGTTCGCCTTAGCCGTAACGGTCTGTTCATCAGCGATGCACTTTGGAGTGAGTACTTGTGAGTCACAATGTCGATCAAGTATGGTGCGATGTCGGAGGTACGTTCACCGATTGTTTTTTGGTTCGACCAAACGGCCAGCGGCTCTACACCAAAATCTTAAGTAGCGGCATGGTGAAGGGTACTGCCGAGCGTTGGCTCAACGCAACGACCTTCGTCGATCCGATGCGACGATCCGACCCGGCAGGATTTTGGATCGGTGCCGAAGTGCGTTGGCTCAACGCGAGCGGAACCGTCGTTGCAACATCGCGTTGCGTTGAATTTGATCCTGTCGCAGGCACGGTCACCATCGACAGATTGCAGGGCGACGAATGTTTCTTAAGCGACTCAGCCAACCGCGTTCGCTACGAGTTGGCTTGCGGACTGGAAGCCCCAGTTCTGGCAACTCGATGGTTGCTCGGCTGCAGTCTTTCAGATAGCCTGCCCGCATTGGAGGTCCGTCTTGGAACAACTCGCGGCACCAACGCGCTTCTGACTCGCAACGGCGAGCCTTGCGCGTTCGTGACGACCAAGGGCTTCGCGGACCTCGTACGTATCGGATACCAGGAACGACCTGACCTCTTTGCCTTAGCCGTGCGAAAACGCTTGCCACTGCATCATTGCGTCGCCGAGGTCGACGAGAGACTAGCTGCCGACGGATCGGTTCTTAAGCCGATTGACGTAGATTCAACCGAACGGTCTCTTCAAGAATTGTATGCAACCGGGATCCGCTCTATTGCGGTGTGCTTATTGCACGCATACTGCAACCCCAACCACGAATTGATTGTAGAACAGATTGCCCAACAAGTTGGCTTCACTTGCATTTGCATTAGCAGCCAAGTTTCCCCTTCGATCAAAGCGGTTCTTCGATCGGAGACAACGCTATTGGATGCCTACTTGACACCGATCGTACAAGGATATTTGGCCCGAGTCGCCAAAGAGTTTGGACTAGATAAAAATCGGCGCATGCGAGTCATGACCAGCAGTGGTGGACTTGTGGCGGCAGATTTGTACCGCGGAAAAGATAGCGTTCTTTCTGGACCAGCGGGCGGAGCAGTAGCCATTGAAGCCCTTGCCTCCGCGATGAACGAGTCTCGCTGCATTGGACTCGACATGGGTGGTACCAGTACCGATGTATGCCGGATCGACGGCAAGCTCCAACTGGAACATGAAACCATCAAAGCTGGCGTGCGAATGATGGTTCCGACGCTGGCAATTCACACGGTAGCTGCCGGAGGCGGAAGTGTTTGTTGGTATGACGGTGTATCGCTTCGCGTTGGCCCGCAAAGTGCCGGAGCCGATCCAGGCCCGGCGTGCTATGGTCGAGGTGGACCATTAACAATTACGGATTTGAACCTCCTTTCGGGACGCATTGACAACGAGACTTTTCCGTTTCCTCTCGTCAAAGATGCATCGACTCAAAAACTAAACGAGATCCTTGCTAATTTAAATGCCGCGTCAGGCATTGCACTCAAACAATTTACCGACGACCAGCTCATAGAAGGCTTTCGGCGGATAGCCAACGAACACATGGCCTCCGCGGTACGAAGCATCTCGATCGCCCAAGGAGCGGATCCAAGACGACACGCGCTGGTCGGCTTCGGCGGCGCGGCTGGACAGCACATTTGCGAGATTGCCGACCTGTTGGGCATGACTCATGTGATCGACCCACCCCAAGCTGGCTTGCTGAGCGCACTCGGGATTGGAATGGCTTCCATTCAACGCTCACTGTCCCGACCGATCTATCAACTCCTCGAACACTTCGAAGGTTCCACGATTTTAGAATTGCAGGCTGTTTTATGGAAATCCGCTACTTTCGAGTTCGATCGGGAAGGAATTGCTGGCCCGCAAGTCGTCGCAACGTTCGACCTCGAATTGCGATATTTCGGTACCGATGGTCCAATCATGGTCAACGTCGTAGAGCTATTCGCAATTGAAGTAAATAACTTTATCAACGCATGCTCCAGCCGATTTACGGAGCTGCATCAACAACGCTATGGCTACGCTTGCCCTAGCAAACCCATTGAAGTTGTCTCCCTCAAAGGTGAGTTCCGTTCCGTTTCAGAAAATCGTCTGCCAGTCATTGTGTCGGTAGAAAACCCCATCAACGATGCTTCACCCGCCCGACAATCGCCCTGCCCTGTATTCCTCCGAGATCAACTTATTCCTGGTATGTCCATTGCTGGACCTGCGTTGATCGTTTCCAGTGGCAGTACAACCGCGATTCCATCCTTCTGGAATGCTAGTGTCCTTTCGGACCGAACGCTATCGATTCGACGCGCACTCGAAACGGAACTTGTCCCGCTTGGACAAGAAGCACTCGGACTCAGCCAGACCGTTAAAACCGTTGAAACCGTTGAGACCGTTGAAACCGTTGATCCGGTCCTGCGTGAAGTCTTAGCGCAACGCATTGCAGCCATCGCGGATCTAATGGGGATTGTATTGGAGCAGACTGCGCAGAGCGTTAACGTCAAAGACCGGCGTGATTTTAGCTGTGCAGTCTTTGGTTCCAACGGTGATTTAATTGCAAACGCGCCGCATGTGCCGGTTCATTTAGGAGCCATGAGTCAAACCATTCGATGCTTGCTGGTTGTATTCCCAGACATGAAACCAGGCGACTGTTACGTGACCAACGACCCCTATCAAGGTGGCTCGCATTTACCCGACATCACGGTGGTCACCCCGGTGTTCGTTCGCCAAGCGAACCGAAACGGCCCTCCAGACTTTTTTGTGGCTTGCCGTGCGCATCATGCAGAAATAGGCGGCGTTTCGCCTGGATCGATGGCTCCCACCTCGACGCGACTAGGCGACGAAGGCGTCGTCATTCCTCCCATGCACTTGGTGCTTCGCGGTGTCGATCGATCGATGGAAGTTGAAGATCTGCTTCGGAACGGCAAGCACCCATCGAGATCGGTGCCTGAAAACATGGCCGACCTATCCGCACAGCAAGCCGCAAACCAACGGGGCGCGCAGGCCATGCAAGAACTGGCCGAACTCTATGGCCTAGAATTGGTCACCCGGTATCTCGAGCATATACAACAAGCATCCGAAGCGAAGACACGAGCATGGATTGAAACGTTGCCAAACGGCCCTCGTTGTTTCAGCGATCAGATGGACGACGGTACTCCCATTGCCGTTTCGATCCAGCGCTCGGTCGATTGCCAAGGCCGTTCCATGCTGTGCATTGATTTCGATGGAACAGGTCCCACATCCAGAGGGAATCTCAATGCGAATTCAGCCATTGTTTCGGCGGCGGTTATGTATGTCATTCGCTGTGCCATTGCCGACTCGTTACCTCTGAATTCCGGGGTGATGCGTTGTGTCGAGTTGGTTATCCCGGAGGGAATTCTCAATCCCAAGTGCGTTGGCAATCGAGAAGACTGGCCAGCAGTGGCAGGTGGAAACGTCGAGACTAGTCAACGCGTCGTCGACTGCCTGTTAGGAGCCCTCGGTCTAGCGGCAGCAAGCCAGGGGACGATGAACAATTTCTTGTTCGGGGATTCAAGCTTTGGATACTACGAGACTATCGGCGGCGGAACTGGGGCCACCCCCGACGTGGCAGGCGAAGACGCGGTTCATTCGCACATGACCAACACGCGACTAACGGACGTTGAGGTGCTTGAAAAGCGGTATCCAGTTCAGCTCGTTCGCTTTGAAATTCGCAAGGACAGCGGTGGAAAAGGACGAAATCCAGGTGGAAATGGTCTCATCCGACAAGTATTAGCGTTAAGGCCACTCGAAGTGTCTTTGGTAACGAGTCGACGCAACACGGCTCCGTTCGGATTGAATGGAGGTGAAGCTGCACAACCCGGCGAGAACTGGCTGATTCGAAGAGACGGAAAACGTGTTCGATTGCGGAGTTCGGTTCAAATCTCCATCGAAGCTGGCGACAGCATCCTTGTTGTAACCCCAGGCGGCGGCGGAATGGGGTGAGTTGCGGCTACAACAGGCAGCAGGCTGAAAACTACCAGTGTGACGCAACCTCTTTCCGGCCTTTCAGGCCGACTCTCCCTAGAGGGCGAGTGACTTCACCCTCCCTCCGGGCCCTCCGGGAGGGTCGAGCAAAGCGAGGGGAGGGTATGACTCATTCTGCCGCGCGCCTAGGAAGAGCAAATTCCCCTTGTCCAGAAAAACAATTCAAGGCATATTGGAGCTTCGTCCTTACGTCCAGTCCACCTTACGTTGAGCAACTATGTCTGATCTCAAAACTATCCTGTCTGTCCTTGATTTTACACGTGATCGATTGCTCGGTACTCTCGATGGCATCGAAAAATCCGGGCAAGACGTACAAAAAGTCCTTGCTTGGCGCCCAGGAGTCGGTCGGGCTCATATCGCTTGGCAGGCGATGCACTGTGCTGCAACGCACGACAAATACGTAAATGTGCGAATCAAAGGTGGTGAGCCAAACGACCCATCCTTGTGTGAGTCTTTTGCCGGGGGTTCAACTCCGTCCGATGACAATGTGCCTACGCTTTCGGCGATTCGTGAAAAACTAGCGGTGAATTTCGACGCATTCAAGTCGTTCTTGCAAACTGCAGATTTATCGAAGGTAACCGACTTCCCAAACAATGTTCAGCGAACCACCGCCGAATCTGCCATCCTTTTGGCATGGCACGAAGCACATCATCAAGGTCAGATCCACCTTACCTGGAATCTCTATAAAGCGGCCAATCTCTGAGACGCTTAGCACTTCTTCCATGCTAAATTTGAAGGTAGCGGAACTCGCCAAGAGTTTCGATGGAAGGCCTAAAAACCAAAGTCTGGCGACTTCG
>JBBRJI010000309.1:0-6794 GCA_038219625.1 Pirellulales bacterium
AACGCAATTCGCCTAGAGCATTGGGTACAGAGTTCAGGCTCTAAGCAAACCATTGCACCCGAGTCCGATGACTGGAATAAAACCGCGTTTGCTGAACAGTACGAACGTACCATCCTTCCACTCTGCCCCATTCGATTCGAATCGAATAGTGCGTTATCGTTTCGAAGGCTCGCACTCAAGGACCTCCTCCTTTGGTTTGCACAACGGACGATCGATGACTTTTACGCGGACTGGAAGACCGAAGGATTTTTTGGCACAAGTTCGGAGACCTACTTCGAACGGGCGGTTCAACGGATCTTGAGTTACGCTTCGACAATCCAAGAGTCGACAGCAAGCATGAGCGAATCGGCTCGCTCGACTGGCGAAGAAGTGCAAATCCTCGGCCCCATTGCTCGCAATGGGATAATAGCATCGGTAAAACAAGGTTTGCCGGTTGCCGAATCCGATCGTATTCCGTTTGAGGTCAATGTGCATCCGACAGTTGCTTCCTTATCGACGGAACTGCCGTGGAAGTTACCGATTCCTGACGGGCTCGCAACAGTTCTCGTTCGTAATCCGAGAGGGATTTTGCGAGAGGGAAGAATTGGGATTTCCATGCCAGTTACGGCACAAACCCCAAGTACCAGTCTGGTCTGTCCTCCGTTGGATCAGTCGCTCACACACGAAGTGGTCGTGGTCTATCGAGGGCATGAATTTTCTGCCCCCATGTTTGTAAGGCAAGGGATCGTAGTTGATTTCAAACCTATCCAATACGACTGGGCGGAATTAGTTCTTTTTGGTGATCGTCAGCGACAGCCTTCTACTGTTTTCGTGCTCGACTGTTCTTGGAGCATGGGGGAAGAGATTCCCGTGGAAGCGATCGCATTGAGATCGCAGTCTCGGCTTGAGCTAGCCAAAGAAAGCGTGCTGCGCATGCTTACGCAAATTGCGTCACGGCCAGACGCCAGGGTTGGCGTACGTCTGTTTGGACATCGTTTGGGATGGTCTCGGCCTATCGACGAGAAGACAGGGGCGACAAAAGGAAAGTCTCAGATACTGGTCCAACCCAATTACCCTGACTCGATACCAAACGATCTTGTGCCAAGCCGCGACGTCGAAGCGATTCTTCCTCTTGGGCGATTTACTACGGACATGATCGGTGGTTTATCGAGCAAACTTACAAAAATTGTGCCATGGGGACAGTCTCCGCTCTATCTTTCCATCATTGAGTCCTTTCGGGATTTCAGTGCAGACGACGACTCCACGGCCAAGAGCATCGTGATCATTACCGACGGCGACAATTTTCAATTTAATGCTTCCGGACGTCCAGGTGGCGAACCAGGTTCAACAACAACCTTGGATGGAGTCTATCGAGCGTGGAGTGCAAACAAAGTACCCTTGTTCATTTTAGGGGTTGGAGTCTCGGATCGGGAAAATGCTAATTCGCGCAAAACGTTACAGGAGTTGGCAGAGCGTACTGAGGGCAAGTACTACGATATCGAAAACGGTAGCGATCTGCTACGAGCTCTTTCTGAGCAACTTTCCTTGGGAACTTTTCGTGTTACCAAGTCCGATGTTGTACAGAACGGGAAGAATCCTGATTCGTTTGCGGAAGCCAAACTCAATACACCCATAGAACTGACTAAGATATCGCAAGCATCCTACGATGTCTCGTTTCAGGCGATCTTAAAATCAATACAGCTCCGCGGAGGTGAATCTGTAGAACTGTTTTTGACAGATGACGCGAGGGACATCGTGAGTAAGCCGTACGACAGATCATCGCCACGTTCCGCCACACTTGTTCGGACGGGGGATAGTGGTCGAATGATTGCGCGTGTCCATCGTCCGTCACAACATACGAATGGCGTGAATTTCCCGATCTCGATACAAGATCCAGATAGTCACTTCACTCCGAGACCCAATCAGCTTTGGATCGAGGTGACTCCCGTCGTGGCCAATGCAAAGCTGCCGCGACAAACCTACTATTTTTTCGACACGAATTACGAAGCCAAGACTCCAGTTCCATTGGTCAACTGGCACGCATCCAATTGGCCCGGGTCGGCAACCTCGGCAGACGTTCGCATTTGGGCTAAGTATGAGCCGACGCCAAACTTACAATCGATTTCCCTTGTGCAAGTGCGTCAAAACTCGCAGCGCTACTCAGAGGGTGTGGAAGTAAGTGGGGTTGAGGGTGTAAGGCTAAGCATTCATGTTTTGGAGAATCGCGCCAAACCGGAGAGTGTGGAAATACAAGTGACAGAAATGCACAACGATCGATCTAGCGGTATTGGATCGATACGAGTGAATCTGGAAACAGAGGAATCGAATATGCCCAGTCGCATCGTGCGTCGATTTGAGACCGAGAGTAAAATGGCGATCCACACGTTCGAGTTCGACGCATCGGTGGGCGCGAGGATGCTTCGTTCACCTGCGTCTCGACTAACGATTCAATCGAGAGCAGCCTCCCACGAAGGGGCGTGGCAGCTTCAGGCCGGGCAGCCGATTCGCGTAGACGTGACGAGTATACCGGAAACACTCCCTCAAATTGGGTTCCCCTCATCCGGCACGCCGCAACGACGATGATTGTTGACTGAAATTGCAGCCCAATACGGCAATCGACCAGTCGGTCCGATTTTAACAAGCGAGCTCGCTGCTTGCGGCACGCTCACTTTGAATGGATAACCAGATTCTTGGCTCGATCGATATCGAGTCCGAGCTGACTTAACAAATGCTGTTTGGATTCAAATTTTTCGACATCGCGCAGTCTTGCCAAGAATTCGATGGCAATTTCTTGGTCGTAGAGGTCGCCAGAGTAACCGATGATGTGCGCTTCGACCTTCAATGTCCCTTCGCCAAAGGTTGGATTCGGGCCGATGTTGACGGCGACAGGCATGCCGATCGGACTAGCTACGTCCAGCGAACTTTCCTTTCGAAGGCTGCAACCTGTGACTCGACCTGCGTAAACTCCCACTGGCGGGCATAGGACTCGGATGTTTTCAAGATTGGCGGTTGGGAATCCCAACGTTCGTCCTCGTTTAGAACCGTGCGCTACGGTCCCAGAAATACGATACGGCTCGATGAGAAGGCGATTTGCGCCGGTGATATCTCCTGCCTCAATGAGCGAGCGGATCCGGGTACTGGAAATCCATTCGCCTTGGTCGAGTTGTGGTTCAAGCAATGAGAATTGCAAATCATGCTTTTTGCACAGTTGCTTCAGCATCGGGACATCACCTCTACGCTTCTTGCCGAATTGGAAATTCTTCCCCTCCGCGATAGCCTTCGCGTTCAATGATCGGACGACGACGCTTTCGAAAAACTGCTCGGGCTCTAGATCCAAAAGCTCCTTGCTCGTCGGATAGACGATGACGAAGTCGATGCCGAGTTTCTTAAGCAGTTCCGTCCTTCGCACAATTCCCGTGAGCGATGCCGGGGCAAATTCTGGTCGCAATATGCGTGAAGGGGGTGGATCAAAGGTAAAGACGACTGCTGGACCTGAAACTTGGTCCGCTAGCCTGCGAACTTGTTGAATGATCGCTTGATGCCCGCGATGAACCCCATCGAAGTTTCCAATCGTTACCGCACCACCTTGAGCAGCCGATGGAAAAATGGTCTTGGAATCTAGCTGTAAATTCATTCAATCTTCAACAATGGTGGGTGATGGATCGAATTGTGAAGTTCACAGTCGTCTTCGTTCTTCGAACGACTCGATGGCTTCCAATACCATAACGAAATGACTAGCGAAATCACTGCACCCCCCATGATATCGGAAAGGAAATGGGCACTTGATTCGAGCCGCTGAAAACAGGCGGCTGCGGCCAAAGTAGCGAAAATCCATTTTCCACGCGGGTAAACTTGCGTTAAGCCTATTGCCAATGCAACTGCGGTCGCAGAGTGACCCGATGGAAAACTGCGAAATTGTTCTTCAAACCAGGACCCAGTCCAGGGAACCCCCCAAGTTTGCCAGCTATACGCGATTTCAATTTCGGACTGGTCCAGCGAATGTGGTCGATACCTGGGAATCATCATCTTGGCCGCGTTGGACGCGACCCCACAAATCAATGTGAAAAATGCTGCCTGCCATAATTTCGGTCGGTTTTTGAAATCGATCCAAAGTAGGGTTGCAAATATCACTATGCCTCCGCTGGAGTGTGCGAAGGTTTCGGAAAGACCGATTGCTTTTCTGAGATCGCCTGGGATTTTCATTCTTTGAACGAATTGAGAAATCTCCAAATCCCAGGCTAGGCAAACCAATCCAACGGCAAATGCGACGAGCGCCCCGACTGCCATCCTCGTCTGAAATCGTCGCTGTCTAAACATCCAGAGGGTTTTGATCGTGTAAGTGAAACAGGAATGTGGCCGTTGTTGAGCTTACCCTAACGGATTTTGCCAGAATTCAGAAGATGGAAAACCGCGCACCCTGCCCAAGCTGCAAGATGCAGAAATGGCTCAGGAAGAGCCCTGACCTGCCGATTTTTTGAAAATTCGGTCAACCGTTTGACCAACCGTGTCATCCACCTGGTTCTTATGTGCTTAAACGCATAGCGAATGATTCCGGCAGGTGTGGCACGGTCAAACGGAACGAAGTCCATGGACGCTGGAAACAGTCAATGCTAGCATTAGAGGCAGACCGTCAGAAACTTGTGAAGCCGCATCATGAAACCTTGTCTACCTCTTCCAAATCCAAATCTACCTCTTCCAACCGAGCAGCCCGAGTCTTCTGCTTTCCAAAAACTGGAGCAGTTGACTCGCCAGATTCGGGACATGGAAACGGCAGGCCGTCCTACCCAAGAGCGCATCTCGAGCGGCTGCTCCACGATGGATCGGCATTTGCCTCATGGCGGTTACGCGCGCGGCAGCATGTTGGAGTTGCTTCGTAGCGGCCCAAGCTCAGGAGTCGCCTCGATCGGCTTGATGATTGCTCGGCAAGCCATGGTTGAGGGAAAATATTTGGTGGTGGTCGATGCGCAACGACAATTTTATCCACCTGCGATGAAGTCGCTCGGCATTCCCTTAGAACGCGTGATCGCATTGCAGCCAGCCAACCATGCAGACGCCATTTGGGGATTGGCTCAAGTGTTGCGATGTTCTGCGGTAGGAGCGGTGATCGCTGAGGTTGGGGCACTTGAGGATCGCGTCGCGCGCAAATTGCAGTTGGCAGCCGAACAAGGTGGCGGATTAGGCATTTTTTTACGCGACGCGAGATCGGCTCACGCGCAAACGAGTTGGGCGGATGTTCAATGGTTGGTCCGCTCGTCGACACAGGAACGCATTGCCCACCATCTTGAAATGCAACCTCAAGACGATATTCGATGGTTCCACTTAGAATTAGCTCGATGCAGTGGCGGCCGAACAGGTGCACGGCTAACCGTGGGCTTGAACGGTCACAGTCAATGGGTGGCTGAGTCGCGGAGCGACACCACCCTACCAACAACGCAAGGATCGCGACATGAGCATGCGAGTGCTTTGCATCTGGCTGCCCAACTGGCCCAGCCAACGCGTCGCAGCCGCGAAATCGCAGGCTGAACCAAAAACAACAACTCCAATGGGCATCGGGCCGATCCTCTTGCACTCTCGCGACGCGCGGCGAGGGCGCGTGGTGACCGCTGCCAACGCAACGGCTCGCGCCTTTGGCATCGTGCCCCAAATGCAACTCAGCCAAGCCAGCATGCTTTGCGCAGAAGCACAACTGGTCGAACACGACCCTCAAGCGGACATCGAATCTCTTTGCTCTTTGGCGGAGTCGTCGCAATGCTTCAGCCCGATTGTCGGACTCGAACAACTCGATGTCCAGCCTTGGGCGGGTCGATCGCTGCACCAACCACAATCGATCCTGCTGGACATCACCGGCATCTCACCTCTCTTTGGCGGTGATACGAAACTAGCAACCACCGCACATCGATGGGTTGCCGATCAAGGTTACTGGGCTTCCATCGCCATCGCCAATAGTATTGGTACCGCCTGGGCGCTCGCAAACTACACGCACCGTTCCCAAATCGCACTGGACTTGGCCGAAATCGAGCGCACAGGAAACACCCAATCCGCACAGCCAGCAATAACTATTTTCGAACCGGAAGAAGCGGTTGGTACCGCGATCTACCCGCTTCCCATCGAGGCATTGCGGCTGGAGCAAGCAACCGTGACCAAATTGCATCGGTTGGGCATCCGGAAAATTGGGCAGCTCGTTGAACTTCCTCGAGCCGGACTGGCTTCGAGATTCAACGAGCAATTGCTTCAACGCATGGACCAAGCACTCCACAACCAATACGAACCGATCCTTACTCTCCACGCTTCTCCTGAACTCGCTATCGAAGAATGTTTGGAGCATCCGACACCGCTGCGCACGACGATCGATTCGATTGTCACCGTGCAAGTCCATCGACTCACGCGCGCGCTCAACGAAATAGGGCACGGCGTTGTTCGACTGGTTTGCCGGATCGAAATGGAACTCAATGCCATCCCGATCGAATCCGATATCGAAAACCAAAACGGACAGCCACCACCGATAGCACGTGTTTTTCAAATCGGGCTATTCCAACCATCCAACGAACCTGAACATCTCCTATGGCTGCTGACAGGCCAACTCGATGCCCACTACGCCAAAGGACCAAGTCACTATTGGGCGAGGTCGATTTCGGTTCAAGCGACCCTCACCGCACCGCTGACCTGGCAGCAAAGTGACTTGTTCGATCGCCACTCCGTCCTTCATCGCAGTGCCATTGCCAAGTTGGTTGACAGTCTCAGTGCTCGAATGGGGCGAACCGCGGTTGTTGCGCCCTCGATTCAACGTGACCCACAACCTGAACTTGCGTATTCAT